>JBILPO010000113.1:0-6330 GCA_044373805.1 Pelobium sp. | reverse complement strand
AGGTTTTCATTTCTTTTTGATTTATTAAATACTGTTTTATTTATGCATCAAAAGTATGTTCTGGCTTAGGGATAGAAAATGATAGCGCACCACATAAAAAGTGACTTGTAACAGTATTTTTATTTTATTTATAAGGATCTGAATCTTGCCTGCTTATTTTTAGAATTTATTGGTAATAAAATAGATATATTGAGAATCTTTAAGTTTAATTCAACGGGAATTAAAATCACTTTACAGTCTATAAGTAAAATTAATTGAGATAAATTTGCAGCAATGGAAAAAGAAGCACTGTTAAAGGCTATTGTAGACAATGCAATAGACGGAATTATCACCATTGATTCTAGAGGATTAATTGAATCTATTAATCCATCAGGATGCACATTATTTGGTTATACTCCTCTTGAACTTTTAGGGAGAAATATTTCGTTTCTAATGCCAGAGCCAGATCATTCTAGACATGATACTTATTTAAAAAGATACCAAGCAACCAAAGAACCGCATATTATTGGCACAGGAAGAGAAGTAAAAGGAAAAAAGAGGAACGGCACTGTTTTTCCTTTTAGACTAGCGGTTAGTGAAGTACAATATGATGGACGTATTATTTACACTGGCTTTATTCATGATCTTTCCAGAGAAAAAGATGCTGAAGACCAACTTAAACAATACACCAATAAACTAGAACAGTTGGTGCAAGATAGAACGCAGGAATTAGAATCCCTCGTTATTCTTATTCAGGAAGCTAAAGAAGAAGTAAGCATCTCTTTAGAAAAAGAAAAAGAGTTAAACCAAATGAAAAGTAGGTTTGTCTCTATGGCTTCGCATGAATTTAGAACACCACTAAGTTCTATTCAACTTTCGGCTTCGTTAATTAGTAAATATGCCGAAGATTACCTGCATCCGGGAATAGGTAAACATGTAAATAAAATTAAAAACTCTATTGGTAACTTAACCACCATATTAAATGATTTTTTATCCTTAGAAAGATTGGAGGCCGGTGTAATTACTTCACAATTTGCAATTTTTGATTTGGTAAAGTTTTCTGAAGAGATAACAGAAGAAATGCAAATGGTGGCCAAGCAAAATCAAAATATCATCTATCAACATACCGGTACTACCAGTTTGGTTAATAATGATGCCGGTTTGCTAAAGAACTGCATCATTAATTTAATATCTAATGCTATAAAATATTCTGGAGAAAACACTTTCATAGAGTTTAGTACAGAAATTAACGATAATAATTTTTTAATCACTATTAAAGACAATGGAATTGGGATTCCTCTGAGCGAGCAAAAACAGCTTTTCGAACCGTTTTTTAGGGCACATAATACCGGCAGTATTCCCGGAACAGGTTTAGGCCTTAATATTGTAAACCGATATATGAAATTGATGGGTGGCGAAATTGAATTTGAAAGTGCAGAAAATAACGGAACAAAATTTACATTAATCTTTAACCTATAAAAAATGAATAGCAAAATACTAATTATAGAAGATAACGAAGACATAAGAGAAAGCACTGCAGAGATTTTAGGCTTAGCAGGATATGATATAATTACTGCCGAGAACGGAAAAATAGGAGTAGAGTTGGCACAGCAGCAATTACCTAATTTAATTATCTGTGATATCATGATGTCTGAATTAGATGGTTATGGCGTACTTTATCTTTTAAGTAAAAATCCCGAAACAGCAATAATTCCTTTTATATTTTTAACTGCAAAAGCAGAGCGATTGGATATGAGAAAAGGAATGGAAATGGGTGCTGATGATTATTTAACAAAGCCTTTTGATGATATTGAGCTATTAAATTCTATAGAGAGCAGATTAAATAAAAAGAATAAGCAAAAAGATTTTTACTCTAAAGGCTTGAAACACCTTGACGAGTTAGTAAATAAAACAGACGGGTCTGAGGCGTTAAGAAATTTAGTAGCACTTAAAAAAGTAAGGAATGTAAAAAAAGGCCAAATTATTTATTACGATGGCGATGCTGCTCAAGGTTTATACCTGGTACTAAGTGGTAAAATTAAAGTGGCTAAACTAAGTGAAGACGGACGAGAATTTTTAACAGGTATTTATCATGATGATGAATATTTTGGTATTCACGATGCTTTAGTCAGTAGAATACATACAGAAAGTGCCGCAGCAATGGAAGATAGCAGCATTTGTTTGTTACACAAAGATCAGGTTGACGATATTTTGAATAAATATCCAGTTCTAGCCATGCAATTTATTCACCTTCTTTCTACCAGTTTAAAAGAAAAAGAAGAGCAGCTGGTGCAATTGGCTTATCATTCTGTGCGTAAACGTTTGGCCGAAACTTTAATGCGTATCAAAGAAATCAACAATCACCATGTATTTAAGATTTCTAGAGATGATTTGGCAGCAATGGCAGGCATGGCAACAGAAACTGTAAGCCGTACTTTAAGTGATTTTAAAGAAGAAAATCTGATAGAAAAGAAAGGGAGTGAAATACACATTATTAACGCCGAAAAGTTGACGAATATGAAAAACTGACATGTATCACTTTTCTGACTGATAAACCTCACTTGAATTTTAAGCTTCACTCAATAGTTTTGTTGAGATTAAAGCTTAGGAAAAAATGAAAGTAGTGGAGTATAGTACCCGGCCTTTTGAAAAGGAATCGTTAGCAAAAGCTAATCATAAAAAGCATGATATCACCTTGATATCTAATTCATTATCAGAAGAAACAACTTTTTATGCTGAAGGTAAAGATGCCGTTATTGTCTCAGTAAGGGATACCCTTTCAGCAGCTGTAATTAATAAATTAGCAGTTTATGGCGTAAAATACATTACCACCAGATCTTACTCTACCGCCCATATAGATACAGTTGCAGCCAAAGCAGCTCACATTAAAATCGCACATCTTTCAGAAAATTACATTTACAGTATTGTAAAACATGCCTTATCTCTGGTAACAGCTTTAAATGCTAAACTTATTTCATCTCAAGCCCTTTTAAAAATTTCAAACAATTCTTCCTCAAATAACTTTTTTGACTTTGTGGTAGGTATTATTGGGATGGGAGATTTTGGGCTAGTAACCGCCAATGTGTTTAAATCCTTTGGTTATCAAGTCATCTATCATGATATTCAAAATAATACTCCTCAAAATATTTCTCAAGTAAGTTTAGATGAACTATACGCTTCCTCAGATCTTATTTCTTTACATATTCCTCTTAATGAACAAACTAAGCACATTATCAATAAGGAGAGTTTAGCCAAAATGAAAGAAGGCGTAATATTAATTAATACCTCAAACAGTGACTTGGTAAAACTTAATGATGTATTAGCAGCTCTTCAAAAAGGAAAATTAGGCTTTATCGGTATGGATGTTTATGAGAGAGAATTTACCCACGCTCAAGAAAAACATGATGCTGAAATTTTAAATGATTCGGTTTTACAAGAATTATTGATCCATCCACATGCACTCATTATCCCATATCAAGAGTTTTTAACAGCAGAAATATTACAGGAGATTGCTGAAGAAACCATTTGTAATTTAGATCAATGGCAAGCAAATAAGTGCCTAGGCAAGGCTTGCAGTTGCGCTAAAGATTGCAAGGTGAAAAATGTAATTCCAGCAAATACTCAAGAAGAGAAGTTATGAATTCTAATAAAATTATTCAAAAATATACCATTCCAGTACCCCGATATACCAGTTATCCTACCGTTCCATACTGGGAAATTAAAGATTTTAGTGTAACGAGATGGATAAGCGCTGTTAGTAGTGCTTTTGAAGAAAGTAACCAAAATAGCGGTATAAGTTTATACATTCATTTACCTTATTGTGAAAGCCTTTGTACTTATTGCGGTTGCAATACCCGTATTACTAAAAACCATGGGGTAGAGGGCCCTTATATCAAAGCAGTAGCAAAGGAATGGCAGCTCTATAAAAACCTCTTTAAAAGTACTCCTATAATAAAAGAACTGCATTTAGGGGGAGGAACGCCAACGTTTTTTAGTCCGGCACATTTAAAAGCTTTAATTGAAGATATTTTAGAAGGGTGTGAATTACATCCTCATGCCGAGTTTAGTTTTGAAGCGCACCCAGGCAATACCACCAAAGAACATTTAGTTACTTTATACCAGTTAGGTTTTAAACGTTTGAGTTTAGGTATTCAAGATTTTGATATTAAAGTTCAGCAAATTATTAACCGTATACAAAGTGAAGAAGAGGTGCTAATGGTAACCAACCAAGCCCGAGCTTTAGGTTACCATTCTATTAATTACGATCTAATTTATGGCTTACCTTTACAAACGGTTGAAGGTTTAGTGGCCACAATGAATAAAGTAATTGCTTTAAAGCCAGATAGAATAGCTTTTTATAATTACGCACATGTGCCTTGGTTAAAACCAGGTCAGCGTATGTTTACCGAACAAGACTTACCCAATTCAGAAACTAAGCAGTTATTATATGAAGTGGGTAGAAACATGCTTATTGCCCATGGATATAAAGAAATTGGGATGGATCATTTTGCATTAATAGAAGATAGTTTATATAAAGCGCAAATTGAAGGCCATTTACACCGTAATTTTATGGGTTATACCCATCAATACACCCAATTAATGATTGGTTTGGGCGTTTCCTCTATTAGTGATACTTGGTTTGCTTTTGCGCAAAATGTAAAGAAGGTAGAAGAATACCTAGAATTGATAGATAATGGGGAGTTCCCAGTTTTTAGAGGTCATTTTTTAAATAAAGAAGATTTAATCATCAGAAAGCATATTCTAAACATCATGTGCAAAGGAGAAACAAGTTGGAATAAACTGGATTTACTAAATCATGCTTTTAAAGAAGCTTTATATCGTTTAGAGGAGCTGGAGAAAGATGGATTAATAGTTCGTGGAGATCATTCCTTAAAAGTGACTGCCGCCGGAGAACGTTTTTTAAGAAATATATGCGCTGCATTTGATGCCAGACTGTGGGCTAAAGAACCAGAGAAACAGATTTTTAGTATGGGGTAAACGGTTGTTATTTATCGGTTGGTTGATTTGTTGGTTAGTTAATTGTTTTATTTGGGCATTTTAACACGCTTTCCGCTAAATCTTTTGGCAGAAAAGCCAAAAGGATACCGCTTCAATCGTTAATGCTTTAAAGTCAAAATTTTCTGCTGTTAGATGTCATAGGGAGCTGCAAAAACAGCTTTTATTCACAATATATTTCACCATCTAAACTTTGTACGGCTACCACCGGCTATTCACCACCAAAAATTGCGGACTTAGGTCCTCAGACTTAAAATCTTTTAATGACAAATCACTTCGGTATCCGCTATAGCTGGACTTAAAAAAGGAATCCCTAAATTTAATCCTCTAAAAATAAACCAAATACCTAAGAAGATGGTGAGTATAGGTAATATTCTGTTTATTTGATAGCGTACAGATGGTTTTGCGAAATTGAAACCTACCATTGCTGCCAGCATTAAAGGCATTGTACCTAAACCAAAAAAGAACATAAATAAAGAAGATTGCAATGCACTACTAGTATTTACTGCAGTAGCTAAGCCTAAATACACAAAGCCGCAGGGTAAAAAACCATTCAAAAGCCCCACATAAAAATGACCAGCTTTATTGGTTATGGCTTTAGATAGCAATTTGTTAACGCCATTTACTAAAAATTTTGGGCTGTATATTTCTAGCTTAAATAGGGGTAAAAGCCTTGGTAAAGTGGCTATAATAATTAACGTTCCGCTTAAAATGCTGATGCCTTGTTGTAAGCCTGCAATCCATAATTGTTTACCTATTAAGCCAATTAATAAGCCTAAAAAGGCATAAGAAATTGCCCTGCCTAAGTTGTAAGTTACTTTTTGGGTAATCATCTGTAACTTGCTTTCACTTTTATCTGCTAAGGCAAAAGCCAAAGGGCCACACATACCCACGCAATGTAAGCTGCCTAAAAGGCCTAATATAAATGCAAGTTGCAGGTGGTTCATTGTAAAAATATATTTTTTTCGTAGAGGTAATTTTTTTGGTTATAAGTCCATTTTAAAATTATCTTCCACTCTCCATTTAGCAATTCTTTTCTGTTTATATTTAATTCATTATCAGTAAAATTAATTACTTTATCTTCTTTTTTACTTGAAGGTCTTTTGAAATTAATTTGTCCAGAATCTGCAGCTTTAAAAGTAATACTTAGCACTTCATCATTATATGAAATAGTAGGCTCGGCTTGGTCTGTTATTACTTGTTGCTTTTGCTGATATTCTACATCATAAGCTAAGCCTTTTTCGTAATAATCTTTATCAAAACTATCCTCGGCACTTCTAAACATGAGCACCACTAAAATGGTGATGAAACTCATAAATAATACTAAACCTATTA
>JBILPO010000112.1:0-6332 GCA_044373805.1 Pelobium sp. | reverse complement strand
ACACGAGCGCCCATATCTGCCAACCTCAAGCTTGCTGATGGGCCAGAAAGAAACTGGCTAAAATCTACAATCAAATAATCTTCTAATGGTTGCATTTATTAATCTAAAAATTGAGCTTGTATAAATTTATTATGTTCACCCACTGCTGGGGCTGCTTTTGCATTGCTAAGAATTTCTCCATCAAAACGAATTGGATTTCTAGTGGTCATTATTTCTCTTCCATTTTTATGGACGATGCTTTGTTTTAGATGTAAGTCCTGAATGAATGATTCTTCATTTAAATCCTTATAATTCAATATTTTCTCGCACCAAACACCTTGATCTCTTAATATTTCAAGCCAATTAGCAGTACTATTTTCTTGAAGCTTTACATTAATTAAATCTCTTATTTCATCTCTAGCGGAGAACCATTTAGATTTATCCGCATAGTTAGTTAAGTCAATTTCTAAAAGGTTTCCTATCAACAATAAATCGCCCATGGCTAAAGAAATAAAACCATCTTGCGTTTGATAAATTCCGTACGGGGCGCCTAAAAAAGCGTGGGCACTCCCTTTAACATTTCCTCTAACTGGCAATTGCCCACCATCGTTTAAAAAAGAAGTAATCGCTTCAAACTGAACATCTAAAATAGATTCTAACAAACTCACCTCTACCAAAACGCCTCTATTACTTTTTGATCTTTTGAGTAAAGCGGCTAATATGCCTTGCACTAAATGGTTTCCACACATTAAATCGGCTACGGCCAAACCAAAAGGCACAGGTCCATCACTTTTCCTACCACTTAACCATGTTAAACCCGATAAGGATTGAATTAGTAAATCTTGTCCGGGTTTGTGAGCCCAAGGCCCCTCAATTCCATAACCAGTAACTACACCATAAATTATTTTAGGATTAATAGCTAAAACATCATGAAAAGTAAGTCCAATTTTCTCCATTACACCCGGTCTAAAGTTGTGTGTAATGATATCTGCTTTAGCAATCAATTTTATCACCGAGGCTAAATCTTCTGGATTTTTTAAATCAGCGGCGAAAGATTCTTTATTCCTATTGATGGTATGAAACAGTAAACTACTCTCATCAACAAAAATATCTTTAATACTCAATTGTCTGCAGGCTTCACCTTTAATGGGTCTTTCAATTTTAATGACCCTTGCTCCCATATCAGCAAGTTTCAAACCTGCTGAAGGACCTGCTAAAAACTGACAAAACTCTAGTACCAATAATCCTTCTAATGGTTTCATACAATCTCTAGGTTTAAAGATCTTATATAAAGTTGATTTAACTCTTCTAAAACCGCCATTTCATCTCCTCCATTCATTAAATAATCTCTAACCATGTCTCCCGCATGATCTTGAAAATGCATATGTCCAAAATACCTTGGACGCAGAAAAGCCCTTTCTAAGGCAGGTAATGTTTTGTTAAAATATTGATGAGTAACCTCATTTATTCTTTGGCTTTCCCAAGCTTTTAAGTGCCCGGGTTGACCACCATTGTCTGCAAAAACATTTTGCTGAACTTGTTCTGAAGCAGTAAACTCAGCGTATTTAATAGCTTCAGCAATGTAGTTGCTTGATGAGGAAACAGCTAAACCGGTTCCGCCCAAGGTGCTGATTAAAGGT
Source organism: Pelobium sp. (assembly GCA_044373805.1). Classification (GTDB taxonomy): domain Bacteria; phylum Bacteroidota; class Bacteroidia; order Sphingobacteriales; family Sphingobacteriaceae; genus Pseudopedobacter. Next base: position 4,713 of record JBILPO010000112.1, on the reverse strand, counting down.
TGATTATTTAAGCTTACTAAATCGTAAAAATGAAGTAGTTTTTTGCTGTAACCTGCTCTAGAATAGTTTGAATATCCATAAGCAAAAGGGCAATAGGCTATTTCATCTGAGTTTACCATAGCCTCATAAACTTTAATAGGGTTTCTATTAAAGTTTACCGGATCAATCAGTAAAGCTAATTCTCTAAATAATTTTAAAGCTTTTGTTCCTATTTCTGTAGAAATTACTTTCTCATCTGATTCACAAGGCGCTTCGCCAAGCGTACAACAAAACATATAAAAGCTCATCAGCACATCAATAGGAATTCCGGCAAATGCAACTAATCCTTTCTTCGCAAGTGCCATTAAATCGTCAAAAGTTTTAGGGACTTGTAAATTATGAGCTTCCAAAAGATCTAATCTGGCGGCTGCAACCGGAGTGGCGGCATCTATAGGTAATGCCCATAATTTGCCATCAAAGAAATAACTTTCAAAAGATTTACCTACAGAATTTATTCTTTGATCTTGGATAAAATCTTTGCTGATAAAGTCTGACAATGGCAAGATTACTTCAGTTTTTGCTCCAAAACCTGTCCAAGGATGATCTATTACCAGTAAATCAAATTTTTTAGCTAATGCTTCAATAGAACTATCTGCAAAATCTTGCAGGCTTCTTTTTTCCCAGCTAATCTCTACGTCTGGATTTAACTCAGAAAAACGCTGAGCAGTAGCTACCATCGGTAACAACCCTCTTGTATGATTCCACGTAATCCCTTTCAATTTCTTCATCTTAATCTTGTTTCAATGTATTATAAAGCTTTGATTGCGTTTTTACATCGGCAAGCAAGCTTGGTTTTAAATAAAAGCTATAATGATAATCTCCTGATTTAATTTGGTATTGAGGCAGTGGTTGTGAAAGATCGCTCCAAGTATCATTACCACCTATACCCATTTGTTTTAAATCAATATTTACGGTAATAAAACCAGGACTAACCAACTTATAAATATGTTTGGCTTCCACAATATTCTTCTCTGTATAAGGCCAAGCGCTCATACTCAATAAACTATCAGCAACTACCATTAAGCTGGTTTTGGTATCACTAAAAGACATCCATCTTACACCAGTTCTGTTGGCAGTTTCTTGTGGATATAAATAAGGTTCTGTAAAGTCTTTTAAGCTAGAAGTATAAATTCCGGCATCAAAACTGTAAGCTTTGTCTATGTAATTCTCTTGTGGACCTTTACCGTAATAAGCGATTTGTTGAAGTTCATTAGCAATACCACCTTGCATTCCAATTTTAGGAATATGAGGCATGGCCGAGTTTGCTTTTAAAGTATAATCTATTTTTATACCTCCATCTTGATCTATGGTATAAAGAATTTCAACCGTTGCGCTGTCCTTAACAATCTCAAAAGTAGATTTGTAAATAGCCCCTTCCTTTACAGAGATGAAATTTTTAAGAACCGGATACGCATTATACCAAGTCTTTAACTTTTTATTTGGTTTCCATCCTTTGCGGTCGTTATCTGTTTGGGGACGTGTGAAATGAGGTAAAAATGGCGCTTTAATTAACTCTTTACCATTTTTTAAATAAGAAGTTAATGCCCCGTTTTTAAAACTGATTTGGAAATTTTTTCCGTTTAGAATGGCACATCCATCACATTTTTCAGTGGTTAATCCTCCTGTTTTTGGTTGGATTATACCCAGTAATAAAGGTTTAATTTCTAATTGATTTGAAGCAATTTCATGCCCCTTATTAGCCCAAAGCTGATTTTCCTTAAGCTTAAAGCTGATGTTTAGCAAATATTCACTCCCAATTTTTAAAGCTGGATAATAAGGTTTGACATTGATATCTTTTCTTTCTCCTGCTGGGATATCTAACGATGGAATTTGTACTGATTTAACCACTTCGCCATTTTGCAAAAAGGTTAAAAAGATATCGTAATCAATGAGATTTTTAGAAGCATGTCTGTTTTCTAAGTTGATGATTCCCTCATTTTGATTTTTCCATTGCGTTTCTGCAGGCTGATACACTCTTTTACATTCATACATCGCAGACTTTGGTCGGCCATCTGCTGCTGCAATTCCATTGATACAGAAATTACCATCATTTGGTTTATCTCCAAAGTCGCCACCGTAGGCATAAAAATCTTTTCCGGTTGAATCTTTTTTAACTAATCCTTGATCTTTAAAATCCCAGATACAGCCACCTATTAATCTTGGTCGAGTTCTGAAAATATCCCAAAACTCTTTCATATTACCAGTTGAGTTCCCCATAGAATGAGAATATTCTACAAAAATGATAGGTCTTTTATCGCCATTAGGCTGATTCAATAATAGATCTGGAGTGAAAATACCCGGGTAAAACCGGCTGACCATATCTACATAATACTGATCAACTGGGTTTTGTAAACGATGTGCATGGTCAACCGTTTTTGGATATTTTGGATCTGAAGGATCTATGTAACCCTCTTCTCTTGGACTTCCCATAGCTGGCTCATAATGAACAGGTCGAGTAATGTCAAAATCATGGATCCAAGCTGCCATTGCAGCGTTATTTGGCCCCCTGCCCGCTTCATTTCCTAAACTCCAAATGATGATGCTAGGATGGTTTTTATCTCTCATAACCATTCTAGAGGTTCGCTCCATAAAAGCGGCAGTCCAAGAAGGATCATTTGATAATTTACCACCTAAACCATGCGTTTCATAGTTGGCTTCATCCATTACAAAAATTCCATATTTATCGCATAATTCGTAGAAATAAGGATCATTTGGGTAATGACTGGTTCTTATAGTATTAAAATTAAATTGTTTTAAAGTTTTAACATCACGCTCTAAATCTTCTCTGCTGAGTGCTTTTCCTTTAACAGGATCATGGTCATGACGGTTAACTCCATAGATATAAGTCACTTTGCCATTAATCAATAGCTTGCTGTTTTCTTTTGAAAATTCTATGCTTCTAAAACCTACTTTACAACTTTTTGCTTCAAGCAAATTTCCTTTTTCATCGATTAAAGAAATTACCAGCGTATAAAGATTAGGGCTTTCATCACTCCATTTTTTAGGATTTTTAATTTCTGTTTCCAGCAATCCAAACTTCACGTTGTCCAAGCGTGGATAAATTTCATTCACAATAGATTCGGCGCTTCTTTCTAAAGGTTTTTGAAAAATAGGCTTACCTGCATCATCAAATAATTGTGCTTTTAATTTATATCCTGGAGGAACCAATTTTCCGGTATAATTATCTAATCTGGGGCGGATACTAAAAATAGCATCTTTATAATCTTTATCCAGTTTAGCTTGCCATTGAAAATCAGCGATTCTTAATTTAGGCTCTGCTAACAACATCACCTCACGTTGAATACCGCTCATTCGCCAATGATCCTGATCTTCTAAATAAGCGCCATCGCTCCAACGAATAACCTGAACAGAAACTATGTTTTCACCTTCCTTTAAATAAGCAGTAGTATTAAATTCTGAAGGCAAACAGCTATCTTCTCCATAACCTAAAAACTTCCCGTTTACCCAAACCCTAAAAGCAGAACTTACCCCTCCAAAATGAAGGGTGATATTCATGTCTTTCCAATTAGCGGGCAAAGTAAAAGACCTTTGATAAGAACCCACTCCGTTATAATCTTGCGGTACAAAAGGTGGATTTACTGGCCTAAAAGGATAAACAGCACTTTTATAAATTGGAATATCATAACCTTTTAATTCCCAGTTAGAAGGAACTTCAATTTTATCCCAACCGTTTACCTTTGCCAAGAAAAAATCTTTAGAGGCATCGGCTGGTTTAAAAGCGAATTTAAAATCCCAATTTCCATTTAATAAAAGCATTCTAGATTGAGCTCTATCTCCTTTAATCGCATCATCTTCTGATAAGTAAGAATAACCTGTAGCTCTTGATGGGTCTCTATTTATTTCTGTAATCTGGGGAATTTCCCATGGTGGCGTATCATAAACAATCGGAACGCGAGGAATTGCAGCAGGCAATCCATCTACTGTTTGAGAAAGGGCACTAAAACTGTATCCAATTAAAAAGAGAAATAATTTATACTGTTTCATTTATTTAAGATTCAATTTTATGAAAGCATCATTTAAACCTGGTGATGAGGCTTTAACTGTTACCATTCCTGATTTCTTTAATCCCTTGATGATTAACAATGCTTTTCCGTTAAAGGCATTGATATGGTTGGCCTGAAAAGATTGAAGATTGGCCTGATAACCATTATCTACGCCAGCAATTTCTGCATCGCCGTTAATGGTAAAATTGATATTGTTCATCGCATCTGGAACAATGTTCCCTTCACTGTCTAAAACATTAACTGTGATAAATGAAAGATCATTTCCGTCTGATGAGATGGTAGTTCTATCCGCGATAAGCTGAATTTGACTAGCAGCTTTTGCAGTAAATACTTCTTTAGTCAGCACAATTTTTCCGTCTTTTCTAGAAATTACTTTAATGTTGCCCGCTTTAAAAACAACAGGCCAACTTACATGTGCCTCCATAAGTGTTTTAAGTTTGGTACCCTGCGAAATACCGTTCACAAACAATTCCACTTCATCTGCTTCATTATAATAAGCCCAAACGTTTACTTTTTCTCCGTATTTCCAATTCCAATGTGGCAAAACATGTAGAACAGGTTTGTTTGTCCACTGGCTTTGATACATATAATAAACATCTTTAGGAAAACCTGCCAAGTCGATAATTCCATAATAAGAACTTCTGGCTGG
>JBILPO010000111.1:0-6376 GCA_044373805.1 Pelobium sp. | reverse complement strand
TAATTCTACTTTGAGTTTAGGATCTTTCTTCAATAAATCAGCAGCCAAATCTTCAAATACATAAGAAGAATAGCCTTCCTTTTGACCTAAAATACCATCGAAGAAATTCCAAGCAAAATAAGAATCGGTGGCTTGAGGCTCTAAGGTTTCTACAATATACCTATTAGAAGTTTGATTGGTGAAAACCACATAGTCTCCGGCATAGAAATTTACAGATATTAATACTTTTTTAAGCTTTACATTGCTATGTAAATAATGCCCTTCATAAGGACGAGGACTAGTTCTATAGTCTTCAATGTAATACATTTCTACTTTTAAAATAGTATCAAACTTTAGTTGCTGCAGTTTCACATTATTCAACTTTAAAAGGCGAATGGCTTTATCCCAAGCTTGTGGAACAACGTAAGCCAAAGGTTTGTTTACCTCAATACCTGGCTCAAATTTATTGAGTTGAGGAATTTTCTTAGTAAAAGGCTCGCTTTTATCGTAATATAAGCGAGGTTGATTGCTGATTTCGCTGGGTTTATGCTTTCCTTCGAATCCTTTAAAATCAATCATCTTAATGGAATCTTTATTTAAAAGCCAGGTTAAAGGAAATAAATTTTGCTTTGCGACTTGTTCATTTGCTCTTTTTCTGGTTTCTATTATAAGTTTAGCCTTGCTAGAAACCTCATCAATAATGATATTTAGAAAACTAGCTGTGGCTGCTTCTCTTTGTGCAAAAGGCTTAAGCATGTGCGTTTCTGTAATAAAACCAATGGTGTTGTGAAGAGCAGCATAACCGGTTGCAAATCTTGGTGTTTCTAAAAAACCTACAATGCCTGAGTCTGGTGTTTCATAAAGATGATCTACATAAGGGGTCATCTCAAAACCAGATTTTTTCATTTTCTCATATAAATTTGGAACCAAATTTTGGGTCATAAATTGAGAGAGGATAGGGTTGAGCTTATCTTTTTGTGTTTCTATCAGAGTCATCACATACTGATAATCAGCTCCGTTACTTACATGAGTATCTACAAAAACATCTGGATTCCACTGGTTAAATATTTGCTGAAATACGTAAGAGTTTTTAGTGTCTGTCTTTATAAAATCTCTGTTGAGATCTAAGTTTTGGGAATTACCTCTAAAGCCGTAAGCTTCTGGTCCGTTTTGATTAGCTCTAGAAAAACTTCCTCTGTTTAAAGAACCGTCGATATTATAAATTGGAATGATACAAATGATTAAGTTATCTGGTAAAGATTTGCTTTTAACCAAATCCCTAGCTAATATCATACTCGCATCAATCCCTTCCGGTTCGCCCGGATGAATTCCATTATTGATCAATAAAATCGCTTTATTTTGTTGACGAAGGATTTTAGGGTCAAAAATTTTGTTTTTTGATAATACCATTAAATTTAAAGGTTTGCCCACATCAGTTAAACCATAAGTAAGCATTTTTACCTCTTCATAATTGGAATCTAACTGCTTATAAAAACTGATACACTCGCTATAGGTTGTGGTTTTTTGACCCTTACTAATTTCAAAAGGAGTGAGTTGAGCAAAACTTGTTAGATAAAAGAAAAAGCAGAAAACAAGCAGATAAAATTTCTTCATGTACATATGTTAAACTCAAAAATAAAAATCCTTAAACCAGTTTGTCTATTTCTGCGGCTAACTTATGATCTAAATCTGTAACAATATCACCGGCATCATGGGTAGAAAGTTTAATTGTTACCTTGTTATACTCATTACTCCAATTGGGGTGATGGTCCATTTTTTCGGCAACTAAAGCTACTTTGCTCATAAAACCCCAAGCTTCTTTAAAGTTTTTAAACGTAAAGGTTTGTGTTAATTGATTGTCTTTTATTATCCAGCTCATAATTGATTAATTTGATTTTGTAATAATTTTGGGAGGCTATTTAAAACCAAGTTATAAGAATGGTCTATCATTTCATAGACTTGTTTCTCAGATAAGTTACCATTGTAATAAACCGTATTCCAATGATTTTTGTTCATATGATAACCCGGTATAACCTCACTGTATTTTTCTCTTAAAATGATTGCTTTCTCTGGGTCACACTTCACGTTAAAACTTATGGGTTGATTTAGGCCGGCAAGTAAGAAAATTTTGTTTGCGACTTTAAAAACTAACGTCTCATTACCAAAAGGGAAGCTTTCTGAAACTCCCTTCTTAGAAATGCAATATTCTCTTAGGGATTCAATATTCACTATAAAAATTTAACGGTAATATAATCCTTTAGGGCCAAACAAATATTTAATAGAAACGCCTAACGTGGTATAAACATCTTTAGAATTATTTTCCATCATAGCAGGATTATCACTATAACCGTCAATATCATCAGAAAGGGTAAAGTTTATTTTATAATTCACTCCTACAACAAACTTAATTTCTTGGTATACATCATAAATATTAAAGTTGTATCCAATTGAAGCAGGAATAGATAAGACGCCACCATATTTACTTTTTCCAAAATCATTTGCATGTTGCCTGCTTGGGAATAATCCTGATCCAAAATCCGCTACATTATTTGTTCCACTAATAAAACCTAAACCCAAAGAAGCATTTACGTTTCTAATATTGTAAAGAAAGGGACTATAAGCGAAGTCTATAAACTCTCCCACGGCAACGGTGCCTTTTATTTCTATAGAACTTAGCTTGGACACAAACGCTCTATTGTGCTTGTCGGTACCGTCTTTAAGCTCTGCACTGTTATATTCTATACCGGCTGAGATAAAAGGTGTAAAATAGTAATCTATAGACCCTCCAAAATATTTACTTTTATTAGTAGCAAGCCCCCTAACTGGGTTAAAACCCGGAATAATAGGACTCAATCCAAAAGACAAATCGGTATACGCCGTGGTTAAACCGCCTCCTGCGCCTATTGCAATTCTACTAAAATTAGCTTGCGAATAAGCGGTTAAAGCTCCAAAAAGTAAAAGTATTACGAGTAACTTTTTCAAATTATATATGTATGAAGCAAAAAATAATTGACTTAAATAAATGTTTAAGTACTATCTTTTACTTTATTTGTCCCTCAATGATTTAGCCATAAAAATATTTTAAATTATCCGCTTATCAAAATTCTAGCTATGAATATAATTTATACTGTAAAAGAAAGGTTTCTAAACTACGTGAAAATAGATACTCAATCTGATCCTCATTCTAAAACTGTACCATCTACTTTAAAGCAAATTCACCTTTCAAAGATCTTGGTTGAAGAGTTATTGTCAATTGGAATTGCCGATGCGCATTTAGATGAATTTGGGTATGTATATGCCACCATCCTTTCTAATAGCCATAAAAACGTACCTATAATTTGTTTTTGCTCTCATGTAGATACCTCGCCAGATTGTAGTGGCGCAAATGTAAAACCTATAGTACACTGCAATTATAATGGTGAAGATTTGATTTTACCTGACGATTCTTCTATAGTTTTAAAAATGATTGAGCACCCAGATTTAGCTCAACAAATTGGAAATGATATTATCACGGCTAGCGGAAATACGTTGCTTGGCGCCGATAATAAAGCTGGGGTTGCCGAAATTATGGATGCAGCAACCTTTTTAATGTCTCATCCGGAGGTAAAACATGGCGAAATAAAAATCCTTTTTACCCCTGATGAAGAAATTGGACGCGGGGTGAATTATGTTGATATTAAAAAGCTTGGCGCCGATTTTGGCTATACAATAGATGGCGAAACTTTAGGCTCTTATGAAGATGAAACTTTCTCTGCAGATGGGATGACGATTGCCATTTATGGAATAAGCGCTCACCCTGGCTTTGCGAAAGGGAAAATGCAAAGCGCAATTAAAATTGCTGCACAAATTATAAACAGCTTACCAAAAAACAGACTTTCGCCAGAATCTACTGAAAGAATGGAAGGTTTTGTGCACCCGGTAAGTATAGAGGGACAAGTAGAACAAGCTACTATTGAATTTATTATTCGGGATTTTGATGATATAAACCTTTTAACTTATGAGGAGGAATTACGAAATATCACCTTGCAAGTTCTAGAACAATATCCTGGCGCTTACGCTGAATTTACTGTGAAAGAGCAATATAGAAACATGAAAAAAGTGATTGCACAATATCCGGAAGTGAGCCAATATGCTTTAATGGCAATTGAAAGGGCTGGAATTGAGCCAAAAAAGCAAAGCATTAGAGGCGGAACTGATGGTTCTAGACTTTCTTTTATGGGATTGCCTTGTCCTAATATTTTTGCAGGTGAACATGCTTTTCACGGGAAGCAAGAATGGGTTTCTGTGCAGGATATGGAGGCCGCGGTAAGAACTATTGTGAATTTGGCGATGATTTGGGAGGAGAATTCGATTTGAAGATGAGGTGATTTGAAGATTATTTGATACGAATTTCACGAAGGGTCTCGAATGCTGGGTGGAGAATTATGAGGAGGATTATTTGAACACGGATGATAAGGATTTCACGGATTTCTGAAGTATTTGAATAATGAATGCGTAGACTATTTTTTCTGGTTTTTGGGTTTTTATTTGAGATGGTTTTTGTTAAATAAACCTTGGCGAAGCGGCAGCCCGGAGTGTTTTTGTTTTTCACAAAAACCATGAGGACTACAGCGGAGAAAAGGACTATCGGGAGTTTATAGCATTACAGCACCTTTTCTAAAATCAATACTTATACTTTTTCCAAAGATTTTTAAGGTGTTCTCTAATCTTATTTTCGGCTGGGTTTTGTTGCGGGCTATACAGTTTTGTGCCGCTTAAGGTATCAGGAAAGAACTCTTGATCGGCAAAATTATTTTCAAAAGCGTGGGCATATTTGTAATCTTTGCCGTAATCCATTTGCTTCATGAGTTTGGTGGGTGCATTTCTTAGATGCAAAGGGACAGGCAAATCTCCGGTCTGTTTTACCAAAGCTTGCGCCTTGCCAATGGCTTCATAAGATGCATTACTTTTTGCCGAAGAGGCCAAATAAGTGACTGCCTGAGCGAGAATAATTCGAGACTCGGGCCAACCAATAACATTAACTGCCTGGAAGCAATTATTAGCCAATAAAAGTGCGTTTGGATTGGCGTTTCCTATGTCTTCGGAAGCTAAAATCAACAATCGGCGGGCTATAAAAGATGGATCTTCGCCGCCTTCAATCATACGGGCTAACCAATAAACTGCCGCATTTGGGTCGCTGCCACGAATAGATTTGATAAAAGCCGAAATGATATCATAATGCTGTTCACCGGTTTTATCATAAAGCGCCATGTTTTGCTGCACATTATCTAAAACAAATTGGTTGGTAATTAGGACCTCTTTTCTGCTTTCAGCATTGACTAAAAGCTCAAAAATGTTTAACAATTTTCGTCCATCTCCACCAGAAAGGCGTAATAAAGCTTCGGTTTCTTTGAGCTGAACCGTTTTTTGCTTAATAATTTCGTCTTGTTGTATGGCTCTTTTTAATAAGGCAATTAAATCTTCTGCGCTTAGGTTTTGTAGCACATAAACTTGGCAACGAGAAAGTAAAGCTGAGATGACCTCAAAAGAAGGATTTTCTGTTGTTGCACCAATTAAGGTGACCAAGCCTCTTTCTACGGCACCCAGTAAAGAATCTTGCTGAGATTTTGAAAAGCGATGAATCTCATCTATAAATAAGACAGGGATAATTCCTCCTTTTTTATATTGAACGGCTTTTTCTATAGCGTCTCTTACATCTTTAACTCCCGAATTTATGGCGCTTAAGGAGAAAAATGGCCGATTTAAACTCTCTGAAATGATATTAGCTAAAGTAGTCTTGCCCACTCCGGGAGGTCCCCAAAAAATCATACTGGGGATATTTCCATTCTCTATAGCTTTACGCAGAACGGCATTTTTACCTACCAAATGTTGCTGGCCGGTATAATCATCCAATGATTTTGGACGCATTCTTTCTGCTAAAGGATCTGATAAAGCCAAAATTTGATTTTTTTTAAAGTTAAAAAGATGATTTGATTTTTCTAAAAGCTAATGACCTTCTTTATGTACTGTTTTTTAAACGGTGAATTTTGTGGTTTTAGTTGCTGCACCAACTCTATGTTTGGGTTTTGCAGATAAAGTTCTATCACATAGCTTTTCCCTTTTTGAAAACGCTGCATAGGCTCAAATATGATGACGCCGTTATCGACTTTATATTTCCCTAAAATTGGTTGTTGTAAATCTTGTAAATCTTCTTCCACCTGTGGATAAACTGATAAATTTTGCTGCCAATCTTTTTCAAATAAAGTATCAGTTGCTAATTCTTTTAGGATAAAAGGATCAAATCCACTGATTAATAAGCTGGTTGAGTCTTTATTAACAGCAATATTAATAACTTCAACCAATTTATTATTGGTCTGAGAATTGCATGCAAAAAGTACAACTAAAAATATTAAAACTA
>JBILPO010000110.1:0-6384 GCA_044373805.1 Pelobium sp. | reverse complement strand
AGCCAATAAAAGCTTCATCGCCACCATCACCACTTAAAGCTACCGTTACCTGCTTTTTAGTATACTTACTCAACAGCATGGTAGGTATAGCGCTAGAATCTGCAAAAGGTTCATCATAATAAGTAGAGAAATTCTCTATCAAGGCAATGCCTTCGTTGTAATTACATTCTATGGTATGGTGTTCTGTTTGTAAATGATTAGCTACTTTTTGGGCATACTGGCTTTCATCAAAACCTTTTTCGTTAAATTTTATAGAGAAGGTTTTAACATGGTTTACTTTTTTAGATGCGATGGCAGCAACTAAGGAAGAATCTATCCCTCCAGAAAGAAAAACCCCTAAAGGAACATCGGCATGCATTCGTATTCCTACGGCATCAGATAATATTCCATCAAGGGTATTCTTAGCTTCATCATAACTACCTAAAAAAATGTTATTTCTATTGTAATCTAGGTCCCAATATTTATCTGTTGTTAAAGAACCCGTTTGAAAATTATAGGTAAAAGTATGGCCAGCAGGTAGTTGCTTTACTTCTTGCCAAATAGATCTGGGCTGAGGCACATATCCCCAAATGAGGTATTCATTAATAGCTTGTTGATCTAGGGTGAAGTTTCTTCCAATTTTAAGTTGTGAAGGCTGACTGGCAAATTCAAACGAATGTCTTTTGTGGCAATAATATAATGGTTTTTTACCTAGCCTATCTCTAGCTCCAAAAAGCTCGTTTTTTACTAAATCGTAAATCACAAAGGCAAACATTCCGTTAAAATGCTTTACGCACTCTTTGCCATATTCTAAATATGCAGCACAAATTACTTCTGTATCTGACGTAGTTTTAAACAAATATCCAGCTTTTTCTAAACTGGCTTTTATAGTTTGATAATTATAAATTTCGCCGTTAAATACAATTTTAAGGTGCAGGTAACTAAATGGTTGGTTAGACCGAGGATCTAAATCTATTATTGATAAGCGGTTATGCCCCAATATAATATTATTAGTATCAATGAAATGAGAATAATCAGGTCCGCGGAAATTGATGACAGCTAATTTAGCCCGTATAATTTCATCGCTATACCTGATGGTTGAGCCGTAAATGCCACACATAAGTAAAGGGTTAAATATTTAATTATATAAAATGATAGGTAGAAATTACCTGTAAGAAAGCAACGTTTCGTATTGTTTAACTACTTTTTGAACACTAAAGCGTGTGTTAACATCTTCCTTTATAGCCTGATGATCCCAATTTTGATTGCAAGCTTTAATAATGTGTTTTTCAAAACTGTTGAGATCGCCTTGATCTATTATATAACCGTTAAAATTGGAGTTAATAATAGCCTGCACACCGCTTACCCTAAAAGCAACAACAGGTGTGCCCACCGATAAAGATTCTAATACCACATTAGGGAAACCCTCTGTAACAGAGGGTAAAACCAATAGATGATGACTAGCCATTAGTTTTGTGATATTATTTACTATACCTACTAATTGTACCCTTTTGTGAAGTTGCTGATGAATAATTTCTTTTAATATTTCTTTTTTGAGAGGCCCATCTCCAGCTATGGTTAAGGTATATTCTTCCGGAAGATTTTTAAATATCTGCAGCAATCTTAATATTCCTTTTTCTACGGCTAAACGAGCTACAAGAATGATCTTTTTTCCTTCCTTTGGTAAATTAATTGCGGGGATATCAATTGATAATACCGGATTTGGGATGACCACTAGTTTCCTTTTAGGAATTTGATAGTGATTAACCAGCGAGTATTTTATTTCTAATGATTGACAAACGGCTATATTAAATCTCTTATAGGTGATGCCCACAAAAAGGTCCCAAAATTTCTCCTTAAAACCACCCATTTTAGTCATCACATCCATCACGTTAGATTCTCTACCTATAAGCGTTGGGATATCTACAAACAAAGACACAAAAGAGAGCAAAGTATTGATGTGCCCACCTGTTGTAAAAACAGCAAAAGGCTTTTCTTCTTTAATTAGTTTATATAATTTAAAAAATGAATGAGACGCTCTAATAGAGTTTAAGTTGATGATGTTTACACCTTCAATATCTGTCGAGAAAAATGGATTACGGGCATCTAATAATACCAAACTCACTTCATAAACAGATTTATTAAAATACTGAGATAATATCCAAAAAACCCTTTCAGAACCACCGGCACCTAAATGGCTTAAAATAAAATACACTTTCTTCTTATTCATAAAATAGAAATTTGGGAAGTATATTTACTCGGCTTCGCTTTTTACAAAGCTGAAACTCATTAAGAAATAACAAAATAATTTAAAATTTATCTTTAAGTATTCTTTGTAATTCACGTATTTAAGATCCAAACCAAATTCTTTTAAATACAAGGCATAACCATCCCTCATTTTATTAGAGTTTTTTATGCCACTAAAACGGTTAGATATTCTGTCTGTACCATCCATATCATACAAGCGTATAGCCTCGTTATCAAAATACAGTTTATAGCCTTTTTTTGCTAAACTTAACCAGGTTACACTTTCATATCCTCTAAGGTTTCGCAATAAATTATTTTGCATTAATTTCGTTTTACAAACAGGTAAATATTCTCCAACAGATGTACAAAGCAAATCGTAATACGTTTTTTGTCCTTTAAATTCAGGATCGTACATCAGCTTTGATCCATTCAATATCCTTGTTCCGCAAAAAAACAAATCGTATTTGTTGTGCAAAACCAAGTCTTTTAAGTGATTTAGTCCATTTTTATCTAATAAATCATCAGAATCAAGTAATACCACATAATCATTTTGGGCATGTATAATTCCTGTGTTTTTAGCGCTGGCCACCCCTTTATTTTTTAAATGTTTTATTAATTTGATTTGATTGTTGACTAAATATTTTTGAAGCATCAATTCGGTATCATCGGTAGAACCATCATCAATTACAATAATTTCGGCATATAAATCCCAAAGTTGTTGATTGATGATACTGTCTATGGCTCTACTCACTTTTTGAGAGCGATTATAAGTTGGTATTACGAAAGAAAAAAGCATTTTATTTATAGGTTTAGTTTTGTACTAACAATTGACTATTTGATTCAGATTTTACTTTATCAAAATGAAGAATACTGAAATAAAGAAATAATGTGGGGCCATCTGCACTGATGAGCCATGCATTATGAGAGAGAGCATTAATAGAGATGCCTAAGAAAGAAAAGCATAAGCAAATGAGTAAGGCATTCTCTTTTAACCTAATTTCCTTTATGGCGTTAAAACCAATTCTTAAAACTTTAATGTAGATGATGATTAATAAACCCAAGCCAAGAAATGGACCTAAATAGGTGATAAACATTAAATAAGCATTATGGGAAGTGATTCCTGATGCAAAAACCTGATTTCTATAAATTACATCACTCCAATTTTTACCGTAAAATATCAATCCAAATGGGTGATCGGCGTAAATTCTAAGGTTCTCTGCAACCAATAAAGTACGGTTATGATCTGGATCATTATCTATGTTTTTAGCAAGAATATTGGTACGAGGATCTACATTTTCTTTTAAAACAAAATTGTAAAACATTAAACTTATAACTACTGCCACCCCTATAATTAATACTGCTTTTACACGATAATAAAATAATAAGAATATTGCCATTGAGCATACAAAAGTTAGTAAAACCGATCTTTGCATTCCTAAATAGATAAAAAGTAAACAGCTTAAAAAAACGGCTACCTTGATTAAGAATGGCTTATGAAATACAAAAGTGTAGATTAAAATAAAGGGAGCTAAAGCTGCCAACTGGTAGCCAAAAGTAAATTGAGAAATAGCGATACCAGAAGGACTTTGTAATACTTTTTCGTCCATTATAAGTTCTCTAATCCTATTTACTTGGGGGTAAAAATGATTTAAAACCATAATAAAAGATGAAAACGATAATAATAAATAGAATATTAACACCGAAAAATTGAACCGCTTTTTATTGGTACTTACAAAATAGTTGAAATACAATACACAAACTATAATACTGATTACGTATGCACCAAATGATTTCACGTTGGAAAGTCCAATTACGTAATAAGAAAATACAGCTATTAACAATACGATAAGTTCTTTGCCGTAATAAAAGGTGGTATTACGCTCTTTAAATAAAAATATTAATGGGAAACAAAATATTAATGGAGCTGGAATTCTGAACAATTCTGTCATGAAAACCCCAAATGATAATGCATACATATACAGTATCATAAATAGAATGATAATTAGTTTCATAATTTTAAATTTTAGTTTAGGTGCTGTTTAACAGCTTAATAGGTAATTATTATAGAATATAATTAGACAATAGCCTTTAAAATTGTATGTACAAATCCATCACCATCATTGCTGATTTTTTTACATAACTCTTGGCCATTTATTGCTATTTGTTGGTGCTGCGAATAATTTGCTTGTATAAGCTCTAACTTTTCTTTTAAATCTGATAAATCCCAGGAAACCGGAATATAAGTTTCGTTGGGCAAGTATACATTTGGATAAGTCACTAAGTGGCTCATGGCGGGCTTAATTAATAATGCTCCGGCAATCAGAGATTCAAAATCGCGGTAACAAACTTCACCCCACCCATAAGGACTTATACTAATTTTAGAATCTCGTAATTCTTTTAGATAATTGGCCTTTGGAATTGGAAATCCACTGGCCACATTTATGCTTAATTGAGGAAGAAGTTTTAGTATTTTATTTCGCTGCAAAGAAACTTTATTAGAACCGTTATCTTCTAAAGGTAGTGTGCCTCTAAAAGTTAAATCTAAACTTCTAGGTTTTGTTACTTGCTTATATTTAAGTGGATATATACTATAACTTAAATAATTACTTAAGCGAGCCATTTTATATCCAAAATAGCGATAATCATTTAATCCAAGATTCCATCCTACCCGTATTTTACTAAGCTGATCTACCGGGCAAGGGTCAAAAGGTGTGTCAGGGTGCCCGTCTTTAGCCGAGTTGAGCCAAATTCTTAAGTCGTTTTTAAGAGGTTGCTCTGTGTAGTATTTTTTGTCTTTTAAAACCTGTTTTTTTAAAAAAATATCAGTGTAGGGAATGATAGAAAAATCACTTGAACCAGAAGAATCAGCTGCATCAAACCAGATGAGTTTCCCAACCTTTTGCTTCATTTCTATAAGATAGTTTATAAGCTCCTCTTCATTTTGGCTATTTCTGGTGCTCAATTCTTGCCATCCATCTTCAAAATATCTGGAATGAATTATGAAGTAATCAGCGTTATATAAGTCTTTATCTAAATGATTATGATAACATTTTACTTCTAACCCACTTTCTTTTAGTTGTTTTTTCCATCTGTAAAAAGGATGAGTTTCACAATAATAACGTTGTTTAGGCCAATCCAAAATTTTAAGCGTTTTCATTCAAATTGATTAAGATTAGAACATTTAATTTAAAGTCGGTGGCGGCCTTCTATCTGTAAATAATGCTTTTAATAGTTAATAAGATTATTTTAACATCAATCCAAAGGTTATGATGATCTATATATTTAAGGTTTTGAGTAATCTTATGTGGTACAATTTTTTCAATATAATACTGCTCTGGATTTTCTGATGTCGCTAAAAGCTGATTTTCATCTATAAACTCAATAGATGCCCAATCTGTTAATCCAGGCTTTACACTCAATATTCTTTGCTGCCTAATATCATAAAGTGCTACGTATTTACTTACTTCTGGTCTAGGGCCAACAAAGCTCATTTCGCCCTTTAAAACATTAAATAATTGAGGCAATTCATCTAATTTGTATTTTCTTAACCAGTAGCCGCTTTTTGTAATTCTACTATCGTAATTACCAATAGTTAGTAAACTGCCTTTGTCTGCACCAGGTTTCATGGTTCTGAACTTTAGCAGCTTAAAATTTTCTTTAAAAAGACCTACCCTATTTTGTTGGTAAAACACCCCGCCTTTAGAATCTATTATAATCCATAGAGAGATTAAAAAAAATAATGGCAGTAGCATAATAATGCCCACAAAAGAAAAAATAACATCAAAAAGTCTTTTAATAGCCATTGTTTTATAATTTAAGATACTACTTCTAATAATTTACTGCTTTTGGTTTTGATGTTTACTCCTTCAACCACGTTATCTACAATATAATTTACTTCTTCATCAGTTAATTGAGGGTAAATAGGTAATGAAATTTCACAAGCATATTGCTTATAGCTGTTTGGATAATCTTCTATTTTATATCCAATACTTTTGAAATAAGAAAGCATAGGCATTGGAATAAAATGAACATTTACATTTATTCCGCGGCTCATTAAAAACTCAATAATTTGATCTCTATCTGCTTCGGTAATGTTTTTGATTCTTAAGGGGAATAAATGGTAAGATGATTCTCTGGTTTTATCTTTTAAAATAGGAT
>JBILPO010000108.1:0-6440 GCA_044373805.1 Pelobium sp. | reverse complement strand
AATATATGTAACGACCCTAAATATTATAATAGAGGAGCTCGTATAGAGGATCCGAATTTTGTAACCCAAGGACAAGTAGCTCAGCGTGAAAATCAAGAGTTTTACAATGATGCAGGATGGGATATTTGCGAAGGAAATATTGAGCGATTTTTCACTCAAATAAATCCTGATGCTACCTCCATAGGATTGTTTAGGGTGCGTGGTACTATAACTGCAACTTCTTCAAAATACGATCGATTTGCCCGTTCTTTCGAAAATGCAACTGGCAAAAACACCATGTATTTTAAATTTGATGAGGAAGTATTTACCAATTCTATTCCAAAAATCTTAAAGTTTAAAATTATATGGTTAGATAAATTAGCAGGTTCAACTTGGTCTTTCAGATATAAATCGACAACAGGGACCAAAGATGCCATACAAGTTACCGGCACAGGAGATAACACTTGGAAGGAGGTTAATTTTACTATAAATGATGCTGTTGTAGACCGTAGTGGTGCATTTGGTTCAGATTTTACCCTCGTAAATACTGATATTAAAGATGATATTTTTAACGGGATAGAGGTGGATATAGAAAGAGGACCAATTACTCCACTTCCTATTAAATTAAGTTCTTTCAGTGCCAAACTAACTAATCAAGGAATACTCTTAAATTGGGAAACTAGCGCTGAAACAAATAATGATTATTTCGAAATTTTACGTTCTGGAGAAGACAATAAATTTTTGAACATCAATAAAACTAAAGGTGCAGGCACCAGTAAGAATATAGTAAAATATTCATTTTTGGATAAAGACCCAAATCAAGGGAATAATTATTATCAGTTAAAGCAGACGGATTTTGACGGAACAACATCATTTTTCCCTGACTTAGGAATAGTAAATGTTTCCTTAATAAAATCAGACTTTAGCCCTTATTTTAATGGGGATATTTTTAACGCAAAAATCAACCATACAGCAATAGCAAATGGAAGTATTAAACTTTACAATAGCAACGGCTTATTAATGTTTTCAGATGATATCAATTTAAAAGTTGGTAATAACCTATTTACTAAACCATTGATAATACCTTCTGGAATATACATTGCCGTATTTCAAATTGGTAATAATGCGATTTCAAAAAAAATAATTAAATAATACATTAATAATGAACCAATTAAATCTGATTTTTAGCTTTTTTTTAACTATTGTGAGTACTATAGTTATGGCACAACCTTCAATTAAATTTAAAAATGGGAGTGCGGAGTATAGTATTCAATGGAAAAAGGAATTTGCACAAATTAATAACCTGATCCCTGAAATAGAAATTAATGATAAATGGGTATCAGCTACATCGTTTAAAACCATTAAGTGGGAGAAAAGCACTCAATCTCGTTTAAGTGTTAAGAATAAATATGAAGGTAAGATTGAGTATTTAAACCTAATTTGTGAAGGGCATCCTTATATAGCTAATTTCACTATCACATTTGAATTGATGGAAAACCGCCCTTATTTGGTGATGAATTCTACTCTAAAAGCGTCTAAGGAATTTAAACTTGGTGGAATAAAATTATTCAACTCTGCAACAGAGAATGTGGTTTTACCAGGAAACAGTAAAGATTGGATTATTTTTAACGAGAGTGCCGCAGCACCTCATGCTGGCGCTCTATTATATCCTTATCAATTAAGTACAAAAAAAGCTAATCAAGGTACTTATTCAAAAGCTCATACTGGCGTTTGGTTAAGTATGTTAGTAAACAACAAACAAAATTATTCATTTTCATTTGCCAGTATTGCCGGTGAATTATGGCCAAATAATTTTAAATGGGAATTACCTATAAAGGATAATTTTAATAAATTAAAGGTATCTTCCCGTAGTGGAGCCATTTTCGAACGAGAAAAAATTATAGTACCTGCTGGGAAAACAATTACTACAGATGCATTCCTAATTGGTTTTTGGGAAAATGAACGCCCTACAAAAGTATTATTAGAAACCGGAGTTTTAATAGGAGAGAACGTTCGAAATGGGAAACCAATGAATACTACAGATATGGGTTGGAGTTCATGGCATACCTATTATCGTAAAATCACTGAAAAGCAGTTTCTTTCTACTGCAGATTTCATCAATAAAAATTTAAAAGAATATGGATGGAAAATGATTCAGCTTGATGGAGGTTGGTGGGATAATCCTGGTCTTTATACTGTGAACGATTCATTTCCAAATGGAATCCGTTATGTCTCTGATTACATCAAGAAAAAAGGTCTAGATTTTGGTTTACATGTAAGTCCTTTAAGAACCAATAATAACGATACTTATATTAAAAATCATCCCGATTATATTCTTAAACCTATTAAAGCTTCTAAAATTGATCTAAATGATGATGAAATGGTAACAACTGTTGGAACAGTGTATGTTGATGGAAGTCATCCAGAAGTGCCCTCATTTTCTGCTGCAAGATATCAGCAAATGGTAGAAGATTATAAACCCTCTTTTATGAAGTGGGATCATCAATATGGTGGTTTAGAAGAAGGTTTTAGATTTGATTCTACAATGACTTTTTTACAAGCACATAATAGAACTATTAGAGCCATTAGAAGTGCTTTACCAAAAGATTTAGTAGTGACTAGAAGTATGGGGTATGTATTTGGAGCTTTAGAATGTTTTGATGCCATTAGAATAGGAAATGACATTAATCATCCAGGTTATAAATCTGAAGCAGAACCATTTACTAATATTACTTATGGAAAAACTTTAGGCACAATAGAAGATAATATTGTTGAAAAAGGATTAATTAGACTAGCTCGTCAAGTTTCTCAAAATTATTATATCCACAAAAACATAGCCATTTGTGATCCTGATGCGTTTTTCGTTAATCCCAATTATTCATTGGATGAAGCTAAATCACACATGACTTTAGACGCAATAATAGGAGGTCTATTTTTCTTTGGAGATAAGGTAGAATCATTACCTGCAGAAAGATTAGAGTTGCTTAAAAATAAAGACATCATAGCGGTTAATCAACTGGGCGTTCATGCTATACCACTAGATTTATTCACAGGTATCGATATTCCAACAATTTGGAAAACTGAAACCGCAGATCGTTTAATCTTTACCATTTTTAATTGGATGGATACTGATGTTACAAAAACTTACAATTTTAAAACTGACTTTGAGCTAAAAGACACCAACTATAAATTAACTGAATTATGGACAAAACAGGATGTTAAAAATAATGCTGGTAAAGTCTCATTAACTCAACCAGCTCATTCAGTTAAGGTGATTGAATTTTTTAAGAAGTAATGATATTTGAACGTCACGATTTAGGTTAAAACCCTTTTAAACTGAATAATTTATTACAAAAAAAGAATTTTAAGTTGTAGAAAAAGCACTTTTAAAGGAGATCAAATTAAGTTGGTTAAAGATCATGATTTTCTTCTTTTACCTTCAGATATTTTAGGATACTGAAAAAAATTTAAAATCAAAAAATGAAGAATAGTTTTTTAAAATATAGTTTAATACTTTTTTATACGCTTGTTTTCAATCAAACATTACAAGCTCAAAAAATTGCTATCCCTCAAAGTTCTTACGGAACTTGGGATAGAGGTGATGGAATTGAAGATTATTCTGATCCTAAAGCAGATTTTGTGATGGGCGTAGAGGTGGGGGCAAATTGGGCTGATGTACAACCTAATGGTCCTGGGAAGTTTGATTTTTCTATGTTTCAAAAGATTTTAGATAAAGCGGCAAAATATAATAAGATTGTTAAAATAAGTATTAATGTTGGTGGCGATTCGCCAATGTGGCTTTTTAAAAATGGCGTTCCCTTAGTAAATGTTAAAAGTAACAAACCTAAAAACGACAAATACGCCGACTCTAATCCTTATTATTTAAATGATACTTATAAAATGTATTATTTTGAATTAATTAAGCAATTTTCACTTTTTTTAAGAAATCAACCAAAAAATAAATTTGAATGTATCTCATTTGTACAAGTGAAAACTGGATCTACCGGAGATGAAGAACCTTATAAGGGCGATCCTTTCAATAAAGATTATATTATACCCAATGATAAGTGGGAGGCATTTAGATTAGCGTCTTTTACTGAATTTAAAAAATATTTTAACGATGTAGAAGACCGTCAAATTGTTTTAACATTTAACAATGTAGATCCTGAAAAACAACCTGAAGCATTTAATTGGGTGATGACAAAAATTGACCCTCAAATTGGTTTTGGAATAAAGGGTGGAGCATATAATAGAGGCCATCATTTAACTGGAGAGCAATCATTTAAAGAGCAATGGACTCCGTATTTAATAAACCCAAAAGGAATGAAGCTGTTTTCAGCCTCAGAAATGGATCAATCTTGGCAAAAATCAATTTTCAACATCAATAAAGAACTTGGTTTTTATTGGGCTACACTTGGCGCTATAAATACTGGGCTTTCATCAATAAATATGTCTAAGGGAGCTATTCAATATGGTTATGAGTACAAAGTGATTAGCGATATATTTAGAATGTACAATAAATATGCCCAACAAGTATATCCTGCTACCGCTACAGCAGCAATTTCTATATTTCACGAAGGACTCAATGCGAAAGATGTAGTTAAATTTCCGGAAAGCAAGTATGGAAATGCTAATCCAAAGAATAAAGAAAGATATTTAGCCATTTGTAATGATCCTATTTATAAAAGTAGAGGAGCGCAGATAGATGATTTAAATTCGGTTACTACAGGACAAGTGAATCAACGTGAAAAACAAACAGGGTATAATGACGCTGGGTGGGATATTGCAGAAGGGAATTACGAACGTTTTCTAAATCAAATTAATCCAGATCAAACCTCTATTGGCTTATTTAGGGTTAGAGGTGAAATCAATCAGAAGTCTTCTAAGTACGACCGTTTTGCCCGTTCTTTTGAGAATTCTACTGGTAAGAATACCATGTATTTCAAATTTGATGACGAAATGTTTGCCAATTCAATTCCTAAAAATTTAAAATTCACCATTACTTGGCTTGATAAAAATGCAGGTTCAACTTGGGCTTTGAAGTATAACAATGGAATACAAATAAAAACGGCTATTGAAGTAAAAGGTAAAGGAGATAATCTTTGGAAATCTGTTACAGTAGATATTTCAGACATGATTTTAAACCATAGTGGATTATTAAAGTCAGATTTTTTATTGGTTAATACAGATAAAATAGACGATATTTTTAATGGCATTGAAGTAGATATCCAAAGAAATTAATTAATCTTTAATCATAAACAAACTCGTTTAAACAACATAATAATATTAAATTAATGAAGCAGATAACCGTAAAAAATTGTCTTTTAATAATAGCAATGTTTATTTTTAATAATGCATTGCAAGCTCAAATAGAGGCTGTTCCTATCAGTTCTTACGGTACTTGGGATCGTGGTGGAGGTATTGATGATTATTCCGACCCTAAAGCAGATTTTGTGATGGGAATAGAGGTGTCAGCCACATGGGCAGAGGTTCAATCAAAAGGACCTGGCAAATATGATTTCTCTATGTTCCAAAAGGTATTAGATGAAGCGTCCAGATTCCATAAAATTGTTAAAATGAGTATTAATGTAGGTCCTAATGCTCCTTTATGGCTATATCAAAATGGTGTTCCATTAGTAAAAGTTACCAGTGATAAACCTGAGAAACATGCTGTAAAGTTTGCTAACTACCCATATTATTTAAATGAAACCCACACCAAGCTTTATTATGAACTTATCAAGCAATTTTCACTTTTTCTAAGAAATCAGCCAAAAAACAAGTTCGATTGTATTGCCTTTGTACAAGTTAAAACCGGAGCGACAGGTGACGAATCTCCTTATAAAGGAAAACCTGATGATAAAAATTATGATATTTCTAAGAAGGAATGGGAAACGTTTAGATTAGGTGCATTTAGCCAGTTTAAGAAATATTTCAATGATGTCGATGATCGTCAGATTGTGTTAACATTTAACAATGTAGATCCTGAAAAACAGCCAGAAGCAAATAATTGGGTGATGAATATTATTGATCCTAAAATAGGTTTTGGAATTAAGGGTGGCGCTTACAACAGAGGACATCATTTATCTGATGAAAAATCATTTAAAGAAAAATGGCTTCCTTATTTAGTAAATCCTAAAGGCATGAAGCTCTTCTCAGCTTCAGAAATGGACGACTCTTGGAAAAAGCCAATTTTCACTATCAATCAGAATGTTGGCTTTTATTGGGCTGCTTTAAGCGGGATAAATACTGGCGTCTCATCAACCAATATGAATAAAAATGCGGTTGAACATGGCTACCAAAACAAAGAAGTAAGTGATATTTTTAGAATGTTTAATAAATATGCCCAACAAGTTTATCCAGCTACAGCTACAGCCGCAGTCTCCGTTTTTCATGAAGGATTAGATGCTGCAGATAAGGTGAAATTCCCTGAAAATGAATTTGGCAAAGCATCCCAATCCAAT
>JBILPO010000107.1:0-6490 GCA_044373805.1 Pelobium sp. | reverse complement strand
CAATTAGTGAAATACCCGTAATGGTATCCATCAAAGAAAAAGGGATTTGGTTTCCCAGACCATAAGCAGAGGTATTTAACCACGAGTGGAACGCTTGAGCTGAGCCAAAGATTTCAATCCCCTTCTCATATAAAGCAAAAGACTTAAGCAATTTTTCACTTAAAGATGCATCTAGGGTTAAATTTTGAGTAAAATAGTTTTGTATTGTTTTTACAGTCGTTTTGAATGTATCTTGAAACTCCTGATAAGAAAAACCTGAAATATTAATAAAATCTAATGCAGCTCTTGCACTTAAACCAGTTTTAGAGCTTGATAATAGCGCTATTGGGTTAGCGTACATTTTATGATAAGGCGCAATGATATCTGAAGCTATTTGAATAGTAGAATCGTTTATTGGATAAGCTTTAATTTTCATAACTTAAAATTTATCAGATTTGTTAATAATCAAATATAGAAAATTTTCTTTTACACAAAGAAAATTTTCTACAAAAAGCTTTATTTATTCAAAATAATATCTTCTAAAACATCTATCCAGGCGGGGTCATCATTTAAGCTTTCTACTAGTTGAACTCTTTCTCCACCAAGTGCTTCAAATTCTTCTGCATATTCTTCAGAAACTTCAATGGTTGTTTCTAAACAATCAGACACAAAGGCCGGGCAAAAAACCAATAACTTTTTCACTCCTTTTGCAGCTAAGTCTTTTAAAACTTCACTGGTATAGGGCTGTACCCAAGGATCATTTCCTAATCTGGATTGATAGCAAATGGTATATTTTTCTTCTGTAAGTTGAAGTTCCTCGGCGATAAGCTGCGCTGTGCGGTTACATTGTGCAGTGTAACAAAATTTATTATTTTCTGTAATGGTTTTACAGCAATCTTTCACTTTTAAACAATGAACACCAGAAACATCCACTTTTCTCATTTGCCTTTGTGGCAAACCATGAAAACTAAACAGAATGTGGTCCCAACTCTCGTTTAAATATTTTTGTCCATGAGCAGCAAAGACCTTAATCATCCCTGGATGATCATAAAAACTATTGATGAAACTGATATCAGGAATAGCCTGCCAAGTTCTAACAATTTCCATCACTCTATCATGGACAGAGCCTGTTGATGCAGAGGCGTATTGAGGAAACAATGGAACTACTTTAATGCTATCTACTTTTGCTTGTTTCAATCGCTCTAAAGCATCAGGAATTGATGGCGATTGGTATCTCATCGCTAATTCTACATGGTAATCATCTCCTAATTTCTCTTTAATCAGTTGATGTACTCGTTTACCATAAATCAATAAAGGAGAGCCTTCAGGTGTCCAAAGTTTTTTATAGATCTTTGCTGATTTTGGGCCTCTAAAAGGCACAATAATTCCCTTAACTAAAATAGTACGAAGAATAGGGTTAATATCTATCACCCTACCGTCCATTAAAAATTCATCTAAATATTTTCTTACATCAGCAGTTGAAGGACTATCTGGTGTACCTAAGTTTACTATTAAAATACCTTTCTTACCCATTTTATATATCTAAATTCTTCTCTTTTTGTTGCCAAAGTTTCCACCAAGGGGTTCCCGGAGAGTCATGATGCTCATAGTGATAGCCAAAAAAATAGCAACTAAAGAATGCCCAAATATGATTTTTTGCTTGTGATTTTGATTGATGTTTATTCTGATGCTCGCCTTTATGGGGCAAATAAGTCCCAAAATAAAACAGCTGAATAGTGCTTAACAAAGAAGGGAGTACCCAAAACATGAACAAATTTTGTTCTGCAATCCAAACTTTTAGCACATTATAAATAATAGCCATTGCTACAATTTGCCACCAAGTAATATATTGCTTAATAAAACTAAAATACCAAGTAAAAAAATTTCCATGATGATAATCCGGGTCTTCTTTAGTGTGTACAAACTGATGATGCTGATGATGTTTCTTATTCAAATTACCAAATGGGAACAAAGCATATAAAGCGGTGCAAACTTGCCCTATTAGTGAATTTAACTTAGGATTTTGTGGCGCTACTGTACCATGCATCGCATCATGAGCTGTAATAAACAAACCTGTATACAAGTGCATTTGAATCAGCGTAAGCAAATAAATTAATGGATTTGAAAAGCTTAGATGAGTTGACATGAACAAAACTATGCATCCTAACCATAAAAAAATGATTAGAAAAGCCATGTAGATGCCTGTAGATATTTTCAATTTAAAGAATTAATAAGTTTCTAACACCGACTTTACTTGCTCCATTAACCACATTGGTGTTGAAGTAGCTCCGCAAATCCCTATTTTATCTTCCGGATTAAACATTATTTTCTCTAAATCATCTGGTTTACTAATGAAATAGGTGGCCGGATTGTTTTTCCGACAAACCTCGTAAAGTACTTTCCCATTAGAGGATTTTTTTCCGGAGACAAAAACAATTTTATCAAAATGCTTTACAAAAGCAGGTAAATCTTTATCTCTGTTGGAAACCTGACGACAAATGGTATCATTAGCTTTCACTTCATAACCTCGTTCGATCAATTGATTTTTGATTTCGTAAAATTTATCAGTTGACTTTGTAGTTTGGCTATATAAGGTAAAAGAAGAGGGCAAATCTACATTGTCTAATTCAGAGAGATCTTGAAATACCAATGCCTCATTATTAGTTTGACCTTGTAAACCTATCACCTCTGCATGACCATGTTTACCAAAAATAAGAACTTGCTCTTTGGCATCATGTGTTGTTTTGATTCTGTTTTGAAGCTTTAAAACCACCGGGCATGAAGCATCTATCAACATAATGTTGTTGTCTAAAGCTGTCTTGTAGGTTTCGGGAGCTTCGCCATGGGCTCTAATTAAGACTTTTTCATTGTGAAGATTTTTTAAATCCTCATTATCAATAATTCTGAGGCCTTTAAGTTTTAAACGCTCTACCTCTTCATCATTATGTACAATGTCTCCTAGGCAATATAAATAACCGTCTTCGGCCAAAATCTCTTCAGCCATATCGATTGCGTAAACAACTCCGAAACAAAAGCCGGAATCGGAATCAATGGTTACTTTGAGATTGTATTTCATGTGTTTATTTTTCATGCAAAAATATGAAAAGTTAAGTCAGACAACGGTAAGATTCAATACAATAAAAAACAGTGTTTGACAGATTAACAACGTACCAGCTACTTTGTTGGTTTTTCTAAAATCTATTTCATAATACGCTCTTAAAAAAAGGAAAGATACTATATACCAAGCTACAAAATTTTGCAATGGTATTATGCTGTCTTGCCAGCTCCAATAATCAAATTTTATAGCTACTGGTTCAATTAAAACATCCATTATCACTAAAATAAAAGCTCCAATAATAGACTTCAAATTACGCTGATGTTTAAAATATTTTTTTAGGACTGCTCCTACACAAAATACAATGATAAACCAATTTATACCAATTAATAATGGCACATCTGCGACTTTAAATCCTAAAGTTTGACCATAAGTATAGTTCCCGAAAATTGCTCCAGTAGCAACGCCAATAATTTCTACAGTAATACCTGCCAAAATAATAGCTACAGTACACATCCAAAAATTTTTACTGTATTCTTTTTGATTTGCAATTAAGATCCCTGCCATCAAAAGTAAATGAAATGGCACAAATGATAAAAAGAAATCATGATATTTTGGCAATAAAAACCCAATAAGCCCTACCAAATGAAAGATGATAATAAATATTTTGGAAAGACCAGATTTGTCTAAATATCTCATGTATGAATAGTTCTGCCTTTCCAAATTAACGACTTATTTAAAGATTTTTTGATGGATAACATTGCAATAATTAATAAGCTTATCATTTGAAAGACGTGAAAAAAAAGATTTGTAAGCACATTTTGGCCCGAAAGATAAGAAATCATAATTCGGCTAAAGATAATTAAGGTGATTGCAAAATAAAAAAGCTCAAAATTTAAAAAAATCAAAATCATAACAGGCCCAAGAACAACCATCAATAAATAAATCATCAATCCAATGATGTTTCCGCCAAAGCCGGCTAACAAATTTTTACTAAACCCATTTAAACCTTCTTTGTAACCTTTATACATTCGGCAATAAATAAATCCATTAGCTAATAAAGCCTCACCGTTAAGTTTATATTGCTTTACCTTTTTCATAATCTCCACATCTTCTACCACCATATTTTTAACCAATTGATGCCACTGAAATTTCTGATAATTTAGCTGATCAAATAACATAAACTGCCCACTTGCAGCAGAAAATGAGGGCATTTTACTCAGCTTCACCAACCTTAAAGGCAATAAATTAAGGAGTAAATAATGCATTAAAGGAACAATTGCTTTTTCTCCAACTGTTTTGGTAATTTGATTGGTAAATAAACTAAGTAAGGAAAGCTTTCCAATTTGCATTCTGTAAATAGCGTTGTTAATCAAACCATCTTTCACTTGCTCATCAGCATCTAAGAACAACAAATACTTTCCTTTAGCCTGATTTGCTAATTGATAACAAGCGTAATTTTTACCCAGCCATCCTTTTTTTAAAGGCAACCCTTTAATAACCTTAAAACGGATATCACTTTTTGAGAATTCTTCGCAAACAGAAAAAGTATGATCTTCAGATTGATCATCTAAAACTATCACTTCAATATTTTGATAATCCTGAACTTTTAAAGACTCTAATAAGGTGGAGATATCCTCTGCCTCGTTTCTTGCAGGGATTAGAACCGATACCAAATCATTATAAAATTTAGGAGAACGGGTAAGTTTAGGATTAGATATAAAATTAAACAAGGTAACCGTAAACCTTAAAATCAAAAAAGAAAATATGATATAAAAAAAATAAATCATTATTATATTTTTTGGTCAGTTTGTTGTTTTAAAGAATTCTCATAATGTTTATTGTAAGCACTTTTTATCACTTGTAAACTAGTATATTCTTGTGCCTCCCAATTTTCTAAATAAATATTTATTGACGGTTTCCGCTGATCAAAATAATCTGTAAATATAGCAGCAAAAATGTATTGAAATTGTTTTTTAGAAGCTGCTATAATTTTGCTCACACCTTTTTCAAAATTAACATGAGAAACATGAGAGGAGTGCAATTCTCCTTGAGGAAAAATTAAAACTAAATTCCTAGGATCATCTAATAGCCTTCCTGCGTATTCTAATGATTGAATTAAACTCTTTGCATTTCTTTGAATTCCAAATGCGCCTAAATATTTTAAGAATTTTACTTTTTGGGCAGTTTCCTCTAAAACCATTACATGAAACTTCTTTTTGAAATAGATCTTATTGAGGTGAAAAATTAAGAATCCATCCCACCAACTAAAATGATTAGCCAATAATAAAATTGCTTTAGCATCAGAAAAAGATTCTTCATTAAACTTAAATGAATGAAAATCTTTTCTGATAATATTAGAGATATACCATGAGAAAAAACTGAAAATGATTTTATTAGATTTTGGTTTAATCATGCTTTTTGTTCCAAAGGCTAATTTACAGTTTTGATGGTATCATTTCAGAAACAATTTTAGCAGATAATAAAGCCAGTGGAATTCCACCGCCGGGATGAACACTTCCTCCAACAAAATATAAGTTAGCAATCTTTTTAGAGAAATTTGAATGCCTCAAAAATGCTGCAAATTGATTATTAGAACTTGTTCCGTACAATGAACCTTGATAAGAAGAAGTTTTTGATTCTATTAAAACCGGGTCTAAAACGGTTTCATTCTCAATTAAACTTTCTAAGTCTATTTTTAATCTTTGATTGACTTTTTTAATGATATTTTGCCTCGCCTCTAACTTAAAAGCCTCCCAATTTTGACCCACATTATGCGGTACATTTATCATGGTAAACCAATTTTCACATCCTTGTGGGGCATCATCTTTTTTATGCTTTGAGCTGATGTTGATGTAAACCGTTGGGTCATCAAAAAGGGTTTTAGTTTTAAAAATATGATTAAATTCCTTTTGATAATTTTGTGTGAAAAAAATATTGTGCAAGCCTAATTCTGAAAACTCCTTTTTGATGCCCCAATAAAATATCAAGGCCGAGCTTGACCTTTCTTGCTTTAAAATCTTTTGAGGTTGGGTTTCATCTTTTAATAATTTCTTATAGGTAAAATAAACATCCATATTAGAAATAACTAGTTCACTTTCTTGCAGTTCTCCATTAACTTTTACGCCAATAGCCTTTTTATTTTTAACCACAATTTCATCAACCCACTTTTGATAATGGAATTTTACACCTAAATCTTCTGCTAATCTCACCAGAGATTGTGTGATATCAAACATTCCTTTATCAGGAAAATAAGCGCCAAAATGCTGTTCTAAATGCGGAATTACGTTTAAAGTTGCTGGCGCTTGATAAGGATTGGAGCCATTGTAGGTAGCAAATCGGTTAGCGTATTGCACCATCTTTTCATCGGTAAAAAAAGACTCATTTGCTTTCGCCATGGTTCTAAAAGCATCAATTTCAAAAA
This sequence comes from Pelobium sp., assembly GCA_044373805.1. GTDB lineage: Bacteria > Bacteroidota > Bacteroidia > Sphingobacteriales > Sphingobacteriaceae > Pseudopedobacter. Next base: position 32 of record JBILPO010000107.1, on the reverse strand, counting down.
ACCTTAAAAAAGATTTAAACGTTTGACGATTG
>JBILPO010000106.1:0-6505 GCA_044373805.1 Pelobium sp. | reverse complement strand
GCCATGAGTGATTACGTTTTTAGACCTTCGCATTCTATTACCGAGTTTATAGACTTTACTTTGATTTTGGAAAGCATTAGAATACATATGCTTAAGCCAATGAGTAAGCATGTAAGGCAGTATTTTAAGAATCCAAAATTGATTCAACTTTTAGAATTTCCGGTATTATTTTTAGGAGCAACGGCACAAAAAATGCCTGCAATGTATAGCCTAATGAATCATGCTGATTTAGCTATGGGCACATGGTATCCTGTAGGCGGGATGTATGAGATTGTAAAAGCAATGGTGAAAACTGCCGAAGAACAAGGTGTGAAAATTATTTTAAATACAGAGGTTAAAAGAATAGAAATTGAAAAAGGGATAGCTAAAAAGCTGATTACTGATCAAGGAGAATTTATAACTGATTTTGTGATAGGGGCAGGAGATTATCAACATATAGAACAAAACCTTATTGAGCCAAAATATAGAAATTACTCTGCCAAGTATTGGGATAGCAGGGTAATGTCGCCATCATCATTATTATTTTATGTAGGCCTAGATAAAAAATTAGAAGGAATTGAGCATCATAATTTGTTTTTTGATGAAGACTTAGATCAACATTCAAAAGAGATTTATACCAAACCTCAATGGCCTACAAAACCATTATTTTATGTTTCATGTGCTTCTAAAACAGATTCGGCTTCGGCGCCAGTTGGTAAAGAGAATTTGTTTTTCTTAATTCCACTAGCACCAGGTTTAAAGGATACAGATGAGCTTCGTGAGAAATATTACCACATTATGTTAGACAGGTTTGAGCGTATTACAGGGCAAAAAGTGAGAGGACATGAAATTGTGAAAAGAAGTTATGCCATGAATGATTTTATTCAAGACTATCATTCTTTTAAGGGTAATGCTTATGGCTTAGCTAATATTTTAAGTCAGACAGCTTTTTTTAAGCCAGCAATGAGGGCTAAAAAAGTGAAGAACTTATTGTTTACTGGGCAATTAACAGTCCCTGGTCCGGGTGTGCCACCTTCTCTTATTTCGGGTCAAGTAGTAGCTAAAGAAGCTGATACATTTTTAAAGAACAGGTAGCATTCTTTTTTTTGAGTAAAAAACAAAAAACGCTTTCTGTAAGGATAAGCGTTTTTTTCAATATAATAGGTTTGGTATTAATTAAGCAGCAACAACAGCAAAATCTGCTGATTTTTTATCATAAGCTTTTAAATCTTTCTTTAAAAGTTTTCTGGCCACGTGGATTCTGGTTTTTACTGTACCAATAGGTATTTGTAAATGATCAGCAATTTCGTGGTATTTATATCCTTCAAAATACATTGTGAAGGGGGTATAATATTCTTTTTGTAAACTAGATAATGCTTTTTTAATGTCATCCATCACAAACTTTTGCTCTCCTCCATTACCTGTGGCACTAAAAGAAAGTTGAGCTGACGATATTTCGTCTGTTTTGGTTACAAAAGAACTAATCTTTACAAAACGTCTGTAGTTATTGATGAAAGTGTTCTTCATGATGGTATATAACCATCCTTTTAAATTTGTGCCTTCTTTGAACTTGTTATAATAAGTTATTGCTTTTAATAGGGTGTCCTGAACAAGATCATTAGCATCATCAGTATCATGAGTAAAATGCAGAGCATACATTTTAAGAGATGGAGCCTGACGCATTACGAGAGTATTGAATTCTATCTTTGTCATTTTGTTTAACCTTTTAATGAATAAGTTAAACAAAACTAAGAAATCTATTTCATTCGCACAAACTTTTGTTTAACTTTTTATCAATTAACATAAACAAAACGTTTAAACATCTAATTTGAAAATCTAAGAAGATGATCAACTAAATTATTAAGAACTTTTACGAAAAAATTAGTGCCGGAATTAACTAGAATTTAATTTTGGATTTTAAATTATGTTAACTTCTCTTTGTAAAGCAACATTGAACTTCTCTTTCACAGAGGTGATAATTTCCTCAGAAAGCTTGAAAACTTCTAATCCTGAAGCATTTCCGTGGTTTACCAATACCAAAGCCTGATTTTTCCAAGTTCCAGTATTGCCAACTACTTTTCCTTTCCAACCACATTGTTCTATTAACCAACCAGCGGCTAATTTTATTTTATCATCTACTATGAAATAAACAATATCTGGATATAAATGATGAATTGGATCAAACTCAGTTTTAGAAATCACAGGGTTTTTGAAGAACGAACCAGCATTACCAATAGTTGAAGGATCTGGGAGTTTAGATACCCTAATGGCAGACACTACTTGAGAAATATCTTTAATATTAGGTTGATGAATTCCCCTTCTTAATAATTCATCAGTAATAGCACCATAAGAGATATTAATTTGGCCTAGAGTGTATAATTTAAATTTTACACTGGTAATGATGTATTGATTTTTGAGTTCCTGCTTAAATATGCTTTCGCGATAGCCAAAATTACAATCTGCCTTGGTGAAATGTTTAGTTTTACTATTAGCAATTTCAAAAGCCTCACAACTTTCAAAAATATCTTTTAGCTCTACACCATAAGCACCTATATTTTGAATAGGAGAAGCACCTACTGAACCTGGAATTAAACTCAGGTTTTCTATTCCTGCAAACCCCCAATCTACGCAGTAATTCACTAAATTATTCCATACTTCACCAGCCCCAGCTTCAACAGTTACTTCTTCATGATTGATGCGATGTTCAATGCCTCTGATATTTATTCTAATGACTAAACCATCAAAATTTTTGGTAAAAAGCATATTGCTGCCACCACCAATTACTAATCTTTGAGTTTGTAGCCACTGTGGGTCTTTAAAAAGCTCAACTAAATCTACTGGATGATTAATTTCTACAAAATATCTTGCAAAAGCATCAATCCCAAAACTGTTGAAGTTTTTTAAAGAAACATTTTCGTGGATTTGTAGCATATTGATTTGAAAATTTGATGATTTGAAGATGCTTAAATAATGTATTAATTTATGGATTTCTAACCAACTAACCAACTAACCATCGAACCAACTATTTAAAATATTTCTTAGAAGCTACCAACAAGCCAAACTCTTTTGCATCATCCTTCTCCATAGATTTATGGTGTATTTTATGTGCTCTTCTAATTCCTTTTAAATATTTGTTATCAGATTTAAAGGCTTTTAAACGGTTATGTATAAACCAATCGTGAAAAATGAAATAGATGATTCCGTAAATAGAAATTCCTGCCCCAATCCAGAATTTATAATCTAAAGTTACATGCCCCAACCATATTAAGCTCATAGCAATAGCTCCAAATAATAAACTAAAAATATCATTGAGTTCAAAAAAACCATGTCTTTGCTGATGGTGCGTTTTGTGAATAAACCAAAGCGGTCCATGAAACAAATATTTATGCATCGCCCAGGATATGCTTTCCATTCCTGCCAAAGTTGATATAACGATAATAATATTAATTAACATTGTTTTTTTGTCGGCAGTCTACCGTCCGTAAACATCGGGATGCCGACTTTTAAAATTAAATATGTATTGCTCTATTTGCAGTTGCTGCTAAAGCGGCTTCTTTAAAAGACTCAGTAAAAGTGGGGTGAGCGTGACTTATTCTACCAATATCCTCGGCACTTGCTCTAAATTCCATGGCCACCACCGCTTCTGCAATCATATCAGCACAACGAGGGCCAATCATGTGAACGCCTAAAATTTCATCTGTATCGGCATCAGCTAAAACTTTTACCAAACCATCTGTATCCATACTAGCTCTTGCTCTTCCGCTGGCTTTAAATGGGAAATTACCTGTTTTGTATTTCTTGCCCATTTCTTTCAATTGCTCTTCGGTATAACCTACAGAAGCAACTTCTGGCCAAGTGTAAACCACACCCGGAATTAAATTATAATTGATATGTGGTTTTTGTCCGGCTATTACTTCCGCAACAAAAGTTCCTTCTTCCTCAGCTTTATGAGCCAACATTGCTCCTTTAATTACATCGCCAATAGCATAAATACCTTTCACACTGGTTTCTAAATGGCCATCAACAGTAATTTTTCTACCTCGCTCTTCAACCGTAATTCCAATATTTTCTAAACCTAGACCATCTGTATAGGCCACTCTACCTACTGCAACTAGGCAATAATCACCTTCTAAAACTACTTTTTCTCCTTTTGGAGTATCAGCGGTTACGGTCACTTTTTTGCCTTTTACATCAGCACCGGTTACTTTATGGCTCAATAAGAATTTCATACCAATTTTTGTCAGCGATTTTTGAAGTTCTTTGCTTAGCGTACGGTCCATGGTAGGGATAATAGCATCAGCATATTCAACCACTGTAACCTCTGCGCCTAAACGGGCATAAACAGAACCCAACTCTAAGCCAATTACGCCACCACCAATTAAAATTAGGTGCTTGGGTACTTCAGTCATGTTTAAAGCTTCGGTAGAAGTAATAATTCTTTTGCCGTCAGTTTTTAAGAAAGGCAATGCTGTAGGTTTAGAACCTGTAGCAATAATTACATTTTTACCTGTAATTTCCTGCTCGCCACCTTTAGTTAAAGCAATTTTTACGGTATTTTTATCCTTAAAAGAACCTAAGCCCTGGTAAGTATCAATCTTATTTTTCTTCATTAAGAAAGTAATACCGGCAGTAGTTTGTTCTACCACTTCATTCTTTCTTTTAATCATTTGGGATAAATTCACCTTCACTTCTTTTACATCAATGCCATGCTCTGCAAAAGTATGGGTAGCATTGTAGTAATGTTCTGACGAATCTAATAAAGCCTTAGAAGGAATACATCCTACATTTAAACAAGTCCCACCAAAAGTGGAGTATTTCTCAATTAAAGCAGTTTTTAAACCTAATTGAGCACAACGGATAGCGGCTACATAACCACCAGGACCCGAACCTATAACGATAACGTCGTATTGCATTTGTTTAATTTTTGTTTCCGCTAAATTAGGTAATCTATTTTAGGGAGAGAAAGGTTGTTTTCATTTAATTGCCATAATTTTTTGAGTATAGAATTCAATTGCGTTCGTTCGCTACGAGTGCTTAATTTGTATTTTCATTTAATTGCCATAATTTTTTGAGTATAGAATTCAATTGCGCTCGTTTGCAACGAGTGCTTAATTTGGCTTCTCGATTCTATCGATAAATATGTAATTTAGATAAAACATACTACCTATGTCGCATCAATATCGAGTTAGAAATCACTATCAAATACATTTTGTTACCTTTACAATTGTAGATTGGGTTGATATTTTCACCAAGCCAGTTTATAAAAGAATTATTGTAGATTCTTTAAATTATTGTCAGAAAAATAAAGGTTTAAATCTATATTCTTGGTGTTTAATGACTAATCATTTACATCTTTTGGTTTCAGTTGATGAGCCTTTTCTGCTTTCTGATTTTGTGAGAGATTTTAAAAAGTTCACCAATAAAAAAATTATAGCCGCTATAGAAGAAGAACCCTAAAGTCGTAAAGATTGGATACTTTATCGTTTTAGGTTTCATGCAAAATATAGTAACAGGATAAAAGATTTTAAGGTTTGGACAGATGGTTATCACGCTATTGAATGTGACGATAATAGAATCCTTGCTCAAAAATTAGATTATATTCATAACAATCCTGTTAAGGCAGAATTTGTACTTTTAGCTGAAGAATATTTATATAGCTCAGCAGCTAATTATTTTGGTAAACCAGGGTTACTGGATGTGAAATTAATAGATGATGGTTTTAGCGAATTGATAAGGTCTATTAAATTGTAAAGCTTTACGTTTAAAACGTTAAACCAAGATAAGCACTCGTTTCAAACGAGCGCAATTATTTGTTTCATTTGAAACGTTAAACCAATAAATGTACTCGTTACAAACGAGCGCAATTATTTGTTAAGTCTGAAACGTTAAACCAAGATAAGCACTCGTTTCAAACGAGCGCAATTATTTGTTTGATTTGAAACATTAAACCAATATAAGCACTCGTCACAAACGAGCGCAATAAATGAAACGAGTGCAAATAAAAACTTAAGATAATGAACAAAAATTTTTGGGCTGTATTTATTGGTGTTTTGTTGATTCTAGCGGGAATCAATCATTTTGTGATGCCTAATTTTTATTTAAAAATTATGCCCCCATATTTACCTTTTCCAATGGCTTTAATTTATTTAAGTGGCTTAGCAGAAATCATTTGTGGGGGTTTATTTATCCCAAAAAAAACCAGAAGACTAGGGGCATGGTTAACTATTGCATTGTTAATAGCCGTATTTCCAGCTAATATTCAAATGAGTATTGATGAATTTCAAAAAGGAGGATTGCTGTTTTATGCTTCAGTACTAAGATTGCCACTTCAATTCTTATTCATTTGGGGAATTTATAAATTCTCTAAGTTTTAAGGATTCTTTTTCAAATGTTCTCTTACTTTTTTATCCAAGGCTTCAATATTATCCATTTGAACTTGTTGAATCTCAAAAAGGTCTTTCATTTGGTCGGCAATTAGGAGGTCTATTTTTTCATGTAAATGCCTAATTTCTATTTCTGATTTTAG
>JBILPO010000105.1:0-6514 GCA_044373805.1 Pelobium sp. | reverse complement strand
AAAGTTTGTAACAAAAAGCAGGACTAGTAGGATTTAAATAGCATGGCACCACCTTTTCTGAAAACAAAAAAGCACCTGCTATAAAACAGGTGCTCAATTATTTAATAAAAAAGAGTTTTAAATATTTTCTGATTGAAGTAAAGCTTCTATTGTAATTTTAGTAGGGATAATTAAATTTCCAGTGTCGGCAATAAAAGCACCGTCACTTAAGATTAAATCTTTGGCTTCAATAATATCAGCTAGTTTAATGCTACCAATTACATAATGGTATTCACGAGAAGAATAACGTTCTTCAATGTCTAAAAAGGGCAATTTTTCTACCAAATCTTCTTGGTTAAAGCGTAGGTAGACCTGTAATATTTCTTCGTTATTAAAAGTTACTTTTTCTTCAATGAGGGTTTTCTTATACTCGTAACGATAATCATATCTTAAAGCAGAAATATCAGAGAAAACTGCTGCTCCTGTAGGGTGGCCACCGGCTCCTTTGCCAAAAAAGAACTGTTGATCTGCAAAAGCAGCTTGTACACTTACGCCATTGTACTCGTTTTCTACATTGAAAAGGAAATCTTCCTTCTTCACCAATTTAGGCAAAACGTAAATACTCACTTCGTTGTCATTTTGCTTTTTAGCTACAGGAACCAATTTAATTTTCTGACCTTTTTCTCTGGCATATTGCAAATCGCTAGTTTGTAAGTTTTGTATACCGATATTTAAAATATCATCTGGATTAACAAATAAACCATAAGCATGAGCTGCAGCGATAGCTACTTTGTATTTAGAATCATAACCGCCAACATCTAAAAGAGGATCTGTTTCTGCAAAACCTAAATCTTGAGCTTTCTTTAAGGCTGCTTCATAAGTTTGATTTTCATTAAAAACTTTAGAAAGAATGTAATTGGAAGAACCATTAAAAATTCCGCTTACGGCATATAATAATTCGTTATCATAATACTCTTCCAGATTTCTGATGATTGGAATACTCCCGCAAACGGCGCCTTCATACAATAAAGAAGTGCCATATTCATGTTGTATAGCTACTAATTCTTCTAAATGATTAGCAATCATTTTCTTATTAGCTGACACTACGTTTTTACCATTTTTAAGCGCATAGGTTACAATTTCATAAGCGGCTTCGGCATCATTTATTAATTCTATAATGGTATTGATCTCTGGGTTATTCAAGATCTCCCATTTATCTGTGGTGAACAATTCTTGTGGTAAACTCCTTTTTTTTAAAGGATCTTTAATTGCTATTTTTTTGAATTCTAAGTTCAAATGTCTGCTTACGGTGATGTCATATAATCCTTGTCCAACTATACCAAATCCAAATAAACCTATATTTAATTTCTTACTCATTTTATGCTATTCTTAAATTATTTTGATTTTTATTGTTTGCATTTTTTTTGATAAATGCGCTAATGATATTTTCTAATGTGCTTAATTCTAAAAGGAAGCCATCATGACCATAAAAAGAGTCAATTTCTGCAAATTCTGCATCGTTGATATTTCTAGCCAAGAATTTTTGTTCTTCTACCGGAAAAAGGAAATCATTTTTTATTCCGACAACTAAAGTATTGGCTTTTATAATATTTAAAGCATCTTTTACAGAGTTTCTACCACGCCCTACATGGTGGCTGTCCATGGCTTTAGTTAAATAATAATAGCTGTAAGCATTAAAACGTTTTACTAATTTTTCGCCTTGGTAGCGTTGGTAAGATGAAGCATTGAAGTCTGTTTTCTTGTCACTTTCAATCTCATGCTGTGTTTTATTATAGCTTTCGTAAGAACGATAAGAGAGTAAAGCAATGCTCCTAGCTGTTTTTAAACCTTTTGCACCGCCATCTTTATGGTTGGCGTAAAAAGTTCTGTCGGAAGTAATGGCTAAACGTTGAGATTCGTTAAAAGCAATTCCCCAAGGAGAATGTTGTGCATTTGCGGCTAAAACAATTAAGTTTTTTATTCTATTTGGATTAGAGATTGACCATTCTAAAGCTTGCTGCCCACCTAATGAGCCTCCAATGAGTATTTCAATATTTTCAATTTCTAGTGCATCAGCTAATATTTCATGTGCCGCGGCCAAATCTCTGATGGTAAATTCTGGAAAGGCAAGATAGAAAGGTTGCCCGGTAGTAGGATTTATAGATAGGGGATTGGTAGTGCCATAATGCGAACCTATCACATTTGCGCAAACAATAAAATAATCTTGAGGATTAAACAAATCATTTTTACCAAATAAACCAGCCCACCAGTCGCTTACATCTGAATTGGCTGTAAGTGCATGGCAAACCCAAACCACATTGCTTTTATCTTTATTTAATTTGCCGTAAGTGTGGTAAGCAATCTCTAGGTTTCTGAGCTTTTTACCGCTTTCTAGTTTGAATTGCTTTTTATATTGAAATTTTTTGATGCTCATGATGCTTATGTAATGATGTTATAAAAATGATTATTAAAATTTCTGGGGGCGTTTTTGTTGAAAACGAGAAATATTAACACATATAACATCTGTTGCAAATGCAAAGATTTTGCGTGTTGCAAATGATAGATTTATCTTTTGTAAAAAGATGAACGGTGGAACCGGATAATTTTGTTTGCTTTTTCATGTCTTTTAAAATTTATATTTCCCCTGCGGGCTAGGAATTGGCACCTTCTTTTTAAAGGGTTGCCAGTGGGTCTTAGAGCCTAATCTCTCGCCACTTCTTTATAAATCAAGACCTATTTTTAAAAGAGGAATTGATTTTGGTATCTCAACCAAATGATATTGCGAATATAGAACAGATTTTAGTAATATTCCAAATTAAATTTTGTTTTATTTTTAAGTTATTGAAAATGAATAAAATATAACTATCCTATTTATTGAGAATTAAGCTTTAAAAACTTGATACTAAATAATGTTTAGATCAACTTTTGCCGTTCGAACGGGGATTTTGGAGCGTTTAAAATCATTAATAATTAGAGGTAATAATAATATCCTATTTATTCTCAAACGCATTTCATAAAAAAATTATAAAACCGACTCTAAATCAGCTATTAAATCATCTATATGTTCTAGTCCAACCGAAACGCGTAATAAATTCTTAGGAGTTTTAGTATCTGGGCCTTCTACCGAATATCGGTGTTCTATTAAACTTTCTACACCACCTAAACTGGTGGCTTGAGTAAATATTTTTAGATCGTTAATCACTTGTCGGGCTTTTTCTTCTCCATCTTTTAATAAAAAAGAAAGCATTCCGCCATAAGCTAGCATTTGTTTTTTTGCTAGTTCATGTTGTGGGTGTGACGCCAAACCTGGATAATAAACCGCTTCAACAGCAGGGTGATTTTCTAAATAAGAAGCCAATGCTTGTGCGTTGTCTACGTGTCCACGCATGCGATAAGGTAAAGTTTTAATACCTCTGGTAATTAAATAACAATCAAAAGGAGAAGGAACAGCACCACCAAAACTTTGTACATTTTTTATGTTTTGCCAAAACTCATTGTTCTCTTTGGTAATTAAAATCCCACCCGTTACATCACTATGCCCATTTAAGTATTTAGTGGTAGAGTGCATCACTATATCTGCACCTAAACTTAAAGGCTGCTGGCAACAAGGAGAGGCAAAGGTATTATCTACTGCAAAAATAAGTTGATGTTCTTTAGCAATATGCGCAATTGCAGCAATATCACATAATTTCAATAGAGGATTTGATGGGGTTTCGGCCCAAATTAATTTGGTTTCCCTTTTTATGGTTTGAAAAATGAGCTCGATATTGGTGAAATCAATAAAATCAAAAGTGAGAATACCGTTAAACAACATTTTCAATTGATTTCTTAAACCATGATACATATCATCAGGACAAATAATATGACTGCCCGGTGCTAAAGCTTGAAAAACAGACATTCCAGCAGCATTTCCTGTTGCAAATGCACAAGCATCTACTCCGTTTTCTAAAGCTGCAACTACTTTCTCTAAAGATTTTCTATTGGGATTATCCGCTCTAGAATAAATATAACCGCCAGGGTAATCACCACTTTCGCCTCTTTCAAAAGTTGTAGATAAAGTAATGGGCTGAATAGCTGCTTTTGTTGTATTATCCGTCTGATTGCCAAAGTGTATGGCTATGGTTTCAATTTTCATTTAATCGTAAACAAATATTTATTTAAAATATGACTCAAACTTAATAATTCCGTTCTTGTTTTAACATTAAAAGCATCAAATAAAGATGGCTTTTTGCTAATTTGCACAAAATTCAAACATATGAATTCAGAACATCAGTTAGATACACTTTTAGGAGATCAAAACCTTCCACAAGCACACCGTAACATTGCAATAAAAGTAAAAAATTCTCAAAGGATTACTTTTGATGAAGGAGTTTATTTATATGAAAATGGCGAGCTTCCTTATTTGGGTATTTTGGCCAACTTTATTCGCGAGAAACGCCATGGCAACAACACTTATTTTAACCGTAACTTTCATATAGAACCTACCAATCTTTGTGTTTACGATTGTAAGTTTTGTTCTTATTCTGTGTTAATAAAGGAAAAAGCACAAGGTTGGGAATACACTTTAGAAGACATGATGAATATTGTGAAATCTTACGATGCTGAACCCGTAACTGAGGCCCATATTGTTGGTGGTGTTTTGCCACAGTATGATATGGCTTTTTATCAGAGCTTATTTTCTGAAATTAAAAAGCATCGTCCTGGATTACATGTAAAAGCATTAACACCTGTAGAATATCATTATATTTTCAAAAAAGCTAAGGTAGATTATGCCACGGGTATGAAGTTAATGAAGGAATCAGGCTTAGAATCTATGCCTGGCGGTGGTGCAGAAATTTTTCACCCCGAGATAAGGGAGCAAATAGCAAAAGATAAATGTAATGCTGATCAATGGCTTCAAATTCATGAAGAATGGCATAAATTAGGGATGCGTTCTAATGCTACCATGTTGTATGGTCATATTGAAAAATATTGGCACAGGGTTGATCATTTAGAGCGTTTACGTAATTTGCAAGATAAAACTGGTGGTTTTCAAACTTTTATTCCTCTAAAGTTTAGAAATCAGGATAACCAAATGTCTCATGTTGCTGAATCTACTATTTTAGAAGATTTACGTAATTACGCCATCTCAAGAATCTATTTAGATAATTTTGATCATATCAAAGCCTATTGGGCTATGATCAGTAGAAGCACTGCGCAACTTTCCTTGAATTTTGGGGTAGATGATATTGATGGCACTTTAGACGATACCACTAAAATATATGCTATGGCTGGTGCCGAGGAACAACACCCTGCTATGAGTACCAAAGAATTGGTGAAATTGATTAAAGAGGTTGGCAGAAAGCCTTTAGAAAGAGATACTTTATACAATGTAATCACAGATTATGAAAATATAGAGTTTGCCGATGATGTTAAACCCAAATACTACGCCTTACCTGTTTTAAATTAAATATGAGTGATCCTACAGAAAAACAAAAAGTTAAAAAGAGACTATACATCATTCGCCATGGTGAAACCGATTTAAATAAAAACGGAATAGTGCAAGGTAGAGGTGTAGATTCTGATTTAAATGAGACAGGGAGGGCTCAAGGCGACGCTTTTTTTGAACAGTATCAAAACGTTGCTTTTGATAAAATATATACCTCAAAATTAAAACGTACGCATCAAACTGTTGAAAAATTTATAGAAAAAGGGTTAAAATGGGAACAGTTAGAAGGATTAGACGAGTTAGCCTGGGGAAAATATGAAGGGATGACCAGTACTCCCAAACTCAGAGAAGACTTTAAAAAATTAGTGGAAGCTTGGAATTTAGGTCACTTTGATGTAAGGGTAGAAGGTGGTGAGAGCCCTAATGAAGTTTACATCAGGCAGGCAGTTGCAATGCAACACATCATGCAGCAAAATGATGAACATACCATTCTAATTTGTATGCATGGTAGAGCTATTCGTTTATTACTATGTCAATTATTAAAAAAGTCATTAGATAAAATGGATGAATTTCCACATCAAAATACTTCTTTATATATATTAGATTTTGATGGAAAAGATTACAGCATTCAAACTTTTAACAGTTTAGATCATCTCAATAAAAATGATTAGAATTTCGGCAGTAAGCTACACCAATAGCATTCCTTTTATATACGGTTTACAAAATGATGCAATCTCTAAAGAAATTGAATTAAGTTTAGATATACCCGCAACCTGTGCAGAAAAATTAATTGATGATAAAGTAGATATTGGTCTGATTCCCGTTGCTTCTATTTTAAATTTATCTGAAGCGCATATTATTTCAGATTATTGCATTGGAGCAAATGGAGCTGTAGATTCGGTATTTATTTTTAGCAATTGCCCAATAAGTAATGTCCGTTATTTGCAATTAGATCCTCAAAGTAAAACTTCTAACCAATTGGCTTTAATTTTAATGAAGAACTATTGGAAAATAACTCCCGAATTGGTTTATAAAGCTAAAGAATACGCAAGATCTTCACACCCAACAACTGCTTACGTTCAAATTGGAGATAGAACTTTTGGGCAG
>JBILPO010000104.1:0-6529 GCA_044373805.1 Pelobium sp. | reverse complement strand
TATTTTCTTTACCGGCGATTTAGTAAACGGAAAAGCATCTGAGATGAGAGATTATCAAGATGTTTTTTCGAAAGTTAAAGCTCCTTTAGGCGTTTATTCTTCTTTAGGAAATCACGATTACGGTTTATATGAAAAATGGCCGACCGAAAAAGCGAGGTTAGCTAATTTAGAATCTATTAAAAAAGTACATCAATTAATGGGGTGGAATTTATTGATGAATGAGCATAAAAGATTAAAAGTAAACGGACAGGAAATAGGAATCTTAGGAATAGAAAACTGGGGAGCCGGTCGTTTTCCAAAGTTTGGAAAAATGGAAGAAGCTGTTAAAAATACCGATGATTTAGCCGTTAAATTGCTGCTATCTCATGATCCATCACATTGGCGAGCCGAAGTTTTAGAGAAATATCCCCAAATAGATGCTTCTTTTGCTGGGCATACTCACGGTTCGCAATTTGGCGTAGAAACTGAATATTTAAAATGGAGCCCAGTTCAATACATATATAATGAGTGGAATGGTTTATATCAAGAAGGTAAACAGCAATTATATGTAAACGTGGGTTACGGTTTTATTGGTTACCCAGGCAGGGTAGGTATTATGCCCGAAATTACCATTTTTGAATTACGTAAGGGCTAAACCTAATTTAATGATTGGATAAATGAGATACCTCAGGCAATCTTTAGATTTTCTATTGTTCACCAATATATTTGTTGCTTTAGTTGCTGTTGCTCAAACACTTGTTTTTTACCATTTAGTTCAGGTAAAGCCTTCTTTTTTGGTTTTGGCCTTTTTATTTGCTGCTACTTTATTCATTTATAATTTCAGTATTTTAATTTACAAGCCAAAAAATCATCAAGAGTCTAGCTATAAACGTGTAAGGTGGATTTTTAGAAATTACAAGCTAAACGTAGCAATCACCATTACAGCATTTATATGTTTATGGCCTATGTTTTTTTTGTTAGCTACTCCAACAAAAATTCTTGTTGTTTTTTTAGCATTTCTTTCTTTTGGTTATGCTTTTCCCATATTTTCTGTGGAAGGCAGGAAAATTGGTTTGAGAAATATTACTGGACTCAAATTGTTTTTAATTGCTATTGTTTGGGCGCTCAGCGTCACTTTTTTGCCTTATTTAGAGCTCAATAGAGCGCAATTCTCCAATCTATCTAATACCTCTGTTTCAATAATCACTATGCAAAGATTTCTTTTTTTTGCAGCTATAACCATACCTTTTGATGTCAGAGATATATTTCAAGATAAAGCCTTTGCTATTAAAACTATTCCTGTTCTTTTTGGCGAAAAAAAGGCTTATTTAATATCTCAAATGATGCTTGCAGGTAGTTTTTTGATCTTACTTTTTCAATTCCAATCATCAGGTTTTACCACTGATTTTTTTGCTACAGCTGGCATAATTTTATTAGCGGCTTGGCTAATTTTTAAATCTAAATGGGAAAAGAATGAATACTACTATTTTCTCTATCTTGATGGCGTGTTAATTTTACAGTATCTGATATTAATAATCTTTAGCGTTATATTTTAGAAGTTTAAACACTTACTTCAATAATGGAATTTTTGAGAAAGAAATAAAAGTTAGCCACAAATCATCTGTGAAATCCTTGGAATCTGTGTTATAAAAATAACCACAAAATATTCGAGTTCATTCGTGAAAATCGTGTTTAAAAAAAATCTTTAACCCGTCTTTCTCTCTTTAAAGCTAATAAACAATAAAAATAGCACCCCAATACTTCCAATTAATAAAAAAGGATAAACAATCCAATCTGGGTGAGTGGTGTAAAAAGTAAGGTTAGAATTTAGGTTAATATCTTGTTTAATTACCGCAGCTTCCCACCATTTTGTTTGCTGAACAATTTCTCCTCTTTGATTTATAAAAGCAGAAATTCCGGTATTAGCAGATCTGGCCACCCAACGGCGGTTTTCTATCGCTCTTAAACTGGCATAATCTAAATGCTGGTCTTTACCTGATGTATTTCCCCACCAACCATCATTAGTGATGATTGTGATAAACTGAGCTTCTTGCTGTACCGATTTTGCAACCCATTCGCCCCAAATAGATTCATAGCAAATAGCTGGTACTACCCCAATTCCGCTTGAGGCATAAAGATTAGAAGGCTCCTTTTGTGAACCATAGCCTCCAGGTGTTCCGCCAAATTTCTCAAATAAAGGACTCATTATTGATAAAACTTCTGGGAAAGGCATTTTCTCTACTCCCGGTACCAGTTTAGATTTATGGTAAAATTGCAATTTCGGGGTGTTTTCTATCGCAACTGCCGTATTAAAACTATCCCACCAAAAGTTGTTTTCCTTACTAAATCTGGCAGTAGAAGTTTTTTGATGGTCATAAATTAAATACGTTTCGGCACCGCTAATTACTGTGGCGTTTTTAAAGCTATCTAAAAAAACCTGTACAGATTTAAAGTTATCGGTGTTTCTAAAATCCTCTTCCTCCGTCATTCCGGTAAGGGCGGTTTCTGGCCATATAAAAAACTCAGTATTCACTTGAGCCTTAGTTTTACTCAAATCAATTAATTTTTGAGTTTGCTGAGCAGGAGTTAAAATAAAATGTTTACCATAAGGATCAATATTAGGCTGCACTACCACCACATTTGAAGGATTAATTTCTTCCTCATAGGTGCTGTAAACCAAAATTGATAGACTAATGGGTACAAAAATCCAAATAATAAAAGCAATTAAATAGCCTTTTGCCTTTTGCCTTCCGCCTTCCGCTCTTAACACTATCCAAATTCTAAACAATAAAATATTGCTCACTAAAATCCAAAAACTACCTCCAAAAACGCCGGTATATTCATACCATTGAATAAGTTGTGGAGTGGTAGCAAACCCGTTTCCTAAAGTCATCCAGGGGAATTTTAAATCCCAGCTTTGGTGTAAAAACTCGTAACTTATCCAAAAACCAATTAGGCATATATCAGCGATAAGCGGTTTAGTTTTTTTACTGATTTTTCTATACAGCCAAAAACTTAAGGTCATTAAAAAAGCGCCTAAGCCAAAAGGAATTAACGAGAGTAAAGCGGCAATAAAAGTAGGCATTACCGCATTTAAAGAGTTAAAAACCCAATAAATAGAGGCGGTATTCCAAACTAAAAAAGTTAATCCGGATGTTAGAAAAACAATTCTTCCTTTCTTTTTTCCGTCTGACTCTTCAATTTCTTGCAAGGCAATCATCAAAGGAAAAAAAGCGATGAGTAGGATAGGAGAGGTAAATGGTATAGGTGGCCATGCCAACCAAAGTAAAGCTGCCGAAAATAGGGCTAACCAAATTTGTCGCTTCATTTTTTATAATATTTATCGTCTTTTTTAGGTGCAGATTCTGTGCTGCCAGCAACCACAATTACAAATTCGCCTTTTAAAATGTTTTCTTCAAAGTGGGTTTTAATCTCTGTTAAAGTTCCTCTTACGTTTTCTTCAAACATTTTGGTGAGTTCTCTAGAAATAGAAGCTTGTCGGTCTGCACCAAAATATTCTATTAATTCTTCCAAGAATTTTAATAAACGATGTGGTGATTCATAAAATATCATCGTTCTTGGTTCATAAATCAATTCTTTTAAACGAGTTTGACGACCTTTTTTAACGGGTAAAAAACCTTCAAAAGTAAAACGATCATTAGGTAAGCCTGAGTTGACTAATGCCGGAACAAATGCGGTAGCACCAGGCAAACATTCTACGGGCAAATCATTTTTTAACACCTCTCGTACCAGTAAAAAACCAGGGTCAGAAATAGCTGGAGTGCCAGCATCAGAAATGAGTGCAATATTTTGTCCCTCTTTTAAAAAGCGGACAATTTCGGCAACAGCCTTATGTTCATTATGTTGGTGATGCGCAAAAACTTTTTGATCAATATTAAAATGTTTTAATAGCGGGGCAGATGTTCGGGTATCTTCGGCTAAAATTAAATCGACTTCTTTTAGCACTCTTAGTGCTCTTAAAGTGATGTCTTCTAAATTGCCAATAGGTGTGGGTACAAGGTATAGTTTGCCGTTCATATTTTATGTTTATCTTCTCTTTTTTGCATTTATCATTTAGCTATACACAAATACTGCATACGCAATACTATATTTGTAAAAAATTAAAAAGATGCTGCAAGTTAATTATATCCGCGAAAATAAAGAGCAGGTTTTAGAACGATTAAGTGTAAAGAATTTCAATCAGTTAGAATTGGTAGATGAAATTATTTTATTAGACGATCAGAGAAAAAGTACTCAATCACAAGCCGACGATCTATTAGCAAAAGGCAATTCCGCCGCTAAACAGATTGGCGAATTAATGCGTAACGGTAAAAAAGACGAAGCAGAACAGCTTAAATCACAAACATCACAATCTAAAGAAGATGTTAAACAATTGCAGGAAGATTTAGCTGCCATTGAGCATGAATTGTATCAAAAATTAGTGTTGTTACCAAACCTTCCACACGCTAACGTTCCCAAAGGAAAAACACCTGAAGAAAATGAAGTGGTTTTAACTCATGGAAGCATACCAATTTTGCCTACTCAGGCTTTACCGCATTGGGAATTAGCTGCTAAATACAATTTAATAGATTTTGAATTAGGTGTGAAAATTGCCGGAGCAGGTTTCCCTGTTTATAAAGGTAAAGGTGCAAAAATGCAAAGAGCCTTGATCAACTTCTTTTTGGCCGAGGCAGAAAAAGCAGGTTATGATGAAATGATGGTACCGCTTTTGGTAAACGAAGCTTCTGGTTTTGGAACCGGGCAATTGCCTGATAAAGAAGGACAAATGTATCATGTAGGTATAGATAATTTATACCTTATTCCAACAGCCGAAGTTCCTGTCACTAATTTATACCGAGATGTAATTTTAAAAGAAGAGGAATTGCCTATAAAAAATTGTGGTTACACACCATGTTTTAGAAGAGAAGCAGGTTCTTACGGAGCTCATGTACGTGGTTTAAACCGTTTACATCAGTTTGATAAAGTAGAAATTGTGCAAATTGTTCACCCAGATAAATCTTACGAGATTTTAGAGCAAATGAGCGTTCATGTACAGAGTTTATTACAAAAATTAGGTTTACAATACCGTGTATTAAGATTATGCGGTGGCGATATGGGCTTTACTTCTGCTTTAACTTATGATATGGAAGTTTACAGCGCAGCTCAGGAGCGTTGGTTAGAAGTATCTTCAGTTTCTAACTTCGAGACTTTTCAAAGTAATCGCTTAAAATTAAGATTTAAAGGTAAAGAAGGTAAAACACAGTTACCACACACTTTAAACGGTAGTGCTTTAGCCCTGCCAAGAATATTGGCTTCTATTTTAGAGAATTACCAAACAGAAAATGGCATTAAAGTACCAGAATGTTTGGTGCCTTTTACCGGGTTTGATTTTATAGGTTAAGCCATAATTCTTCTCTAACTTTATTTAAAAGCGTTCCATAAGGGACGCTTTTTTTATTTGTAATTCCTGTAAGTCTGTTTTACAAGATTAGAAAAACATAAAAGGGCTAAAAAATTATGAGCTAAATCTTTTTCAAGTTTATTCATTTATACCAAGAGCCAAGCAAATTAAATGAAAAACTATTTTTGTAATAAAAAATCTTTCCTATATTCGTGTACGTTAACGAAAGCCAAAAAACTTAATAATTAATACATAAATTGATTTTATAAATAAACAATTGACAAATTAAATGTGGCTTGTTTAAAAAAATTAGGTAATCTAAACGAATTTTAATTTTCATCTTTTATAAAATATTTATCCTTGTAAGCATGTCGATAAAAATCAAGAAAAGTATAGTACAAGTGCAAGTGGGAACGCTAAGCGGGAGAGAAACTACTATTTCTATGCTTATTTTAGGGTCTTTGTTTTTTGTTTTTGGATTTATTACTTGGGTAAACGCTATTTTAATACCTTATTTTAAAATCGCCTGTGAGCTGACCAATTTTCAGTCTTATTTAGTTGCCTTCGCCTTTTATATTTCTTATTTCCTGATGTCGGTTCCCGCATCCTTCCTGCTTAAGGCTGTAGGCTTTAAAAAGGGAATTATGTACGGACTTTGGTTAATGGCCGTTGGGGTACTCATTTTTATTCCTGCTGCCTTAAGTAGAACGTATGAAATCTTTCTAATTGGGTTATTTACTATTGGATCTGGATTAGCCATTTTACAAACGGCAGCAAACCCATATATCACCATTCTCGGTCATAAAGAAAGAGCTGTTCAGCGCATTAGTATGATGGGGATATGCAACAAAGGAGCAGGAATATTAGCGCCTTTATTATTTGCATCGGTGATATTTAAAGTCACAGATAATCAATTGCTGCAGCAGTTGCCCTTCATGGGCGAAATTCAGAAAAACGAGGTTTTAGATGAATTGATAAGAAGGGTAATTGTTCCTTATGCTATTCTTGGTGTAGCGCTTATTTGCTTTGGAATTTTTATTCGTTATTCTCCACTACCCGAAATAGATACCGAGCAAGAAAGTCCAGAATTACTAACTTTAAATGCAGATAAGAAAAACCTATTTCAGTTTCCATATTTGATTTTGGGTG
>JBILPO010000103.1:0-6555 GCA_044373805.1 Pelobium sp. | reverse complement strand
AGTTGATTCTATAGGCAGATAAATAGCCCCACATCGCTGCAAAGCCAATAACACTTCGATTGTTTCTATATTTCGTTCCGCTATTACGGGAATGATATCTCCAGCTTTAATTTGTAAATGATGAATGAAATATCGACTGATTGCCTCAACTCTTTGCTTTAATTGCGTATAGTTTACCTGCCTATCTTGCAATACTAGAGCTGTTTTTGTAGGAAATGCTGAGGCCATTTTTTCAAAAGAGCTGTAAATGGACTCATTTTTATTATTCCAATCTTTATTTTGATAACCAAACGTCTTTAGCTGCTCCTTTTCAGAAGAAAGAAGCATTGGAATATCGGCTAAGTTTTGCTCCGGATTACGGATCATTTCTAGCGCAAGTTGTTCAAAATGCACTGAGAGTTGACTGATGAAATCGTCGGTAAATAAATCAGTTGTATAATCAATTTCTAATTGTAAGTCACCATTAATTAAGGTAAAATTAAAGGCTAAGTCTACTTTAGTAGCGGTGCCTGCAGTTGTTATTTTCTGGAATTGTAATCCCTCCATTTCAAATTCAGACTGTACGGCTCTATCTTGTAAATTAAAAAGCACATTAAACAGCGTATCAGACGAGTTATCAATAGTTCTAAGGTCTCGAACAAGTAAATCAAATGGATAATGTTTATGCATCAAACCCTCTAATAATAGATCCCTAATCTCAGCAACTAAGGTATTTGCAGATAAATTTGGATTAATTTTATTCCGCAAAACGATGGTATTTAAGAATAATCCAACCTGATCTTCAAATACTTCGTCCAAACGTGTATCTACCGGTATTCCAATAGCCCATTCTTCCTGTCCACTGTAACGATACAATACTGTTTCAACCAAAGAAATAAGAACAGCAGAAAGGCCAGTTTTCTTTTCTGCAGCAAATACCTGTAATGGTTTTGTAATGCTCGAACTAAAAACTTTTGTAACAGAGGCCGATTGGAATTGTCTGTTGACAACTTGTTTTTCGGGCGACTTAATTGAACATTTAGGTAATACGCCTTGCAATTGATTCATCCAATAAACACGGCTTTCTGATTGCAAGGAATTTTTTTGAAGATTATTTTGCCATGCAGAAAACTCTTTATATTGATAAGGAGAAGCAAATACTTGTACTGATTGCTGCTCTTTTAACAATTGACGGTAATAATTTTTCAAATTCGAAAATAAAATTTCTTCTGATCGCCCATCTGCTATAATATGGTGCATATTTAGTAAAAATAGCCACCTACTATCTGATAATTTATAAAGCGATGCCCGGTATAAGGGTGATTCAGAAAAGTCAATATATTGACGAGCATGAGTTTCACATGTTTCTTGTATTAATTTGTCGTCTATAATCAGGGATGACCAGTCTTCAAAAGAATAAGAAAATGCTCCCGGAGGATGAATTATTTGCCGAAGGCCTTGTGCTTTCAACTCAAAAGATGTTCTTAAGGATTCGAATTGCTGAATTAGCAGCTCAAAAGATGAAACCAATGCATTTTTGTTCAGCTCTCCTTTAATTAAATAAGCAGCAGGTAAATTATAAGCGGAAGATTGTAATTGAAACTGTTGTGCCGTCCAAATACCCCATTGGGCGCCTGACGCCTCGTAATCAGTTTGATATGGAAGTATTTGGGGTGTATTTTGTTTGATTGAATTTAATTTTTCAACCAAAAGTGCCTGTTGATAAAGTAATGTATTATTGAAAATATCCTTCAGCTGAAAATCAAGTTGTAATTTTTTTTTTAACCGTCCTACTAGTTGTGCTGCTTTGATACTTTGTCCGCCTAAACTAAAAAAATCATCATTTCTACTAATTATATCTTTGTTTAAAACCTCTCTCCATATTTCAGCAATTTCTTCCTCTACCTGGTTAGAAGGCGCTTCATAAGCTACTCGATTTTCATTTATAGTTAGATCATGAGAAATTAATTTCTTCTCATCAATTTTGCCGTTAGACGTGAGCGGCATTTCCGTTACCCTATAATAATGTGCCGGCAACATGTAAATAGGTAGATTTAATAGTAATTGATCCTGGATATCCGCAATTAAAGTCTTGTTTTTTGAAACATAAAAAGCTATAATTTGATTTTCGCTTTCTGTTTTTTGAACCAGAACATGGGCGGCTAAAATAGTGTCGATATTTTTTAGAAAATAAATGATCTCGGCTAATTCAATCCGGTATCCTCTAATTTTAACCTGATTATCTAGACGACCAAGATATTCGATCTCCCCATCCGGCAAAAGTCTCGCCAAATCCCCAGTACGATACAGTAATTTACTTGGGGACCATTTTGCAGGAATAAATTTCTCTGAGGTTAAATCTTCATTATTAAGATAACCATTTGCAAGTCCATCTCCAGCCAAGTAAAGCTCTCCACTTATTCCCGCACATAGTATTTCTTGTTCTCCATTCAGAATAAAAGCTTCCATGCGGTTAATAGGGTAACCGATTGTTATTCGATCATCCAAAATGCTTATTTTTTTAACAATACAGCCTACAGTTACTTCTGTAGGACCATATTCATTATATACCTCTATTTCGGCATTTAAGTCAAATAAAGTTTCTGCATGCTTCAGTTGCAATGCTTCGCCTCCGGTTATAACAAGCTTTATCTGACTTTTTTTCAATGCTAATGTCTTTAAAACATCAATATGAGAAGGGGTCAGTTTAATGGTATCAATATTATCCGATCCATTAAAACACTGTAATAAAGTCTCATTAATATCTAGGGTATCGTTAATAATAGTTAATGTTTTTCCCATAACCAGCGGAGAAAAAATACTGGTCATTGTTAAATCGAAAGAGAGAGGAGTAAACCATGCAAAATTTGCAGCCTTCCCTTCAGAAAAGTACGACTCAGTACACCATGTGATATAGTGAGAAAGATTTCGGTGACTAATCATACAACCCTTAGGTTTACCACTAGTACCAGAAGTATAAATTATATAGGCCAGTTGCTCTGCTTTTACTTCATCAAGAACAATTTTGATATTTTGGCTTTCAGCTTCGTTAACAGCTTCTTTTAAAACTAATTGCGGGGTATTGATTAGTAATTTTTTATCTACAAAAATCAATCGCGGAGACGCATCTTCCAGTATGGTTTCAATACGCACTATGGGGAGCATTGGATCTATTGGAAGAAACGTGGCTCCTGCTTTAATAATGGCGAGTATTGCAATAATAACTTCTGGCGACCGGCCTGTACAGATACCAACAATATCTCCAGATTTAATATTTTTTTCATGTATTAAGAACACAGCTAGCTTTTGAGCCAATTGATATAATTCGGCATAGGTCCATTGTTGATTCTCATAAACTAAAGCAACAGACAAAGGCTTTAATTGATATTGATGATCAAAGGCAGCAATGATAGTATTCCATGTATTAACCCCAACTTTAGAACTTTCACTAACCGAGTCAATAGCTCTTATATTTGTTGATTGAGAATTTGGTAATGGGCTCTCTATAATTAACTCCGTATTAAGTTCGCCCAACAAACGATTAACCGTCAGTAAATTTTTGTTAAGGATAGATTGCTTAGGTTCAAGCGCTATCCCTTCTAATAAAGTTTGAAGAATAGTATCTAAAAGTGCAATGGCCGATACTGAAAATAAAGTTTCATTATAGCTCCATCTGGTAAACTGGCCGGTATTAGTTTCAATAATGTCTAATTGCAGATTGGTTCCTGGCTGAAGGGTCTGAAAGTCGGTGTAATTGTTAATCTCATCTGGTAAATGAAGATAATTCAATACATAAGGCAGTTCACCCTGAGATATTTTATTGATAAATGAGCGGCCAATGTACTCGGCAACCAATTGCTGCTCTTCTCTTATCTTTTTTATAAATTGAGTAAGATCAAGGGTATTGTCAATGCTTAACCAAGAAATAATTATCGGAGAATTATGGTCAATACGCCCCATCGTACCTTGTAATTCATCATAAACCCGACCCTTTAAATTATAGCCAATAACAGTTAAATCTACATCGGTATGATGATGTAACAAAGTGGCAAATAAAGCCAGCCACATATCAGTTAAAGTTACCTCTCCAAGTTTTGCCAGCTGTTTAATTTGAGTATAAAGTACTGAAGAAATAGGCTTTATACTTGATGAAGCATACTTTATTTCGTTCGTTTTCCCTTTAATTTGTACAGGTAGCTGATTACTTGGGTTTGGTTGTTTCAGTTGTACCTGAATCCAGTCTGCTATTTCTTCTGGAAGAGATGTTAATGTTTCCTCCTGCCACGAAGAATATTGGGAATAGCTGATCTGGCTTTCTTCCCCTAAAGAATTAGATACGATACTCTTCTGGATTTGAACGGCAATGTTTATCAAACTATAAACATCAGCCGATACAGAAGGCAACTGCAAATAAAGATGATATATGGATTCATTTTCATCTTTGGCAATAATAAATACTGTTTTATCGGCATTATTTTGAACATAATGTTCGATGCAATTTTTTAAAAAAAATGAAGAAGAAACAGGCTTATTCTCTAATTGGATAATAAACTGTAAATCTTCTTGAATTCTTTGAAAAGGATAAATACTATTCTCGTCTTTTTCGAGGTTTATTTTAAGGGTTTCATAAGAACTCAATAATTTGCTAATGAGCTTAATAGTATCGAGGTTTATTTCAAATTGATACGCAAACTTCCAGCAATAAAAAATAGGTGTAGGAATTGAATTTTCAGGAGTATGGTCAACAATAACTTTCTGTTGTTCGGTAAGGGGAATTAATAAATGGTTTTGTATTTGTTGATCCATAAATTAAGATTCTTTACAAGGTTGCATCATTACCACATTTATTTCTCTATCTCCTTTATATGAATTGCGGCCATGTGCTGTTAGCATATTATCCATTAATAATATATCCCCTTGCTTCCATGAAAAGTACACACATTCATCTTGGTAAGCTTGTAAAATTGCTTTTAAATACCCCTCTTCAATTAGGCTTCCATCTCCATAATAAGTATTAAAAGGAAGCTCATCAGGATCTGTAAATGCATCCCTTATTTCTGGAGCCAATGCTAAAAAATTGAAAAAATAACCATGGTTAAACCAAACTATTTCTCCTGTCCCTGGATGCTTACGAATAGCAGGTCGTGTCCATTTTATCTCTAGTCGGTCATCTTCTAGCCAAGTAAATTGCATTTTATGAAAATTGCAATACTCTTCAACTACCTTTCGGTCGTCTGTTTGATATACTTCTTGCCAGGATAAGCCTATTCCTTTTTGTAATAACCTGCGATAAAGGATTCCCTTTTGTTCAAATTTCTTAGCTACTGCTTCCGGTAAATTATTCCAAACTTTTCTTACGTCTGCAATTGGCGTTTCTCCCTTTTCTGTAGCCTCTTTAAAACAATAAAACGCAATTTTCTGAGGCCAAGTATGCGAATAAGAAAGCTCATTATGCATATTAATGATCTGATCTAAAGGATGTTCTGTAGAGTTGTAAATATTTTCTTTGATTTCTGTACGAGGCGATGATCGGTCTTTGTATGAAAGAAATTCATGATTAAACTGGTGCATTACTTCCTGAAAAGCATCTCGGCTAGGTACTTCAAAACCTCTTAATAAGATGGCCCCAAACTGTTTTAAATCTTGTTCAATTTCTGGCAAATGACTTAGAAACCAGCTTTTCAGAATCACTCCTTCCGCTAAAGGGCTATAAACCAACGGAAAACCCTTTGGCTGCATAGGCTCCTTTTTTACCACGCTGGAAATCGGATCTATTGACTTAGGTGCTTTTATAGAAAATTGTGGCCTAGTGGGTAATTGCATATTAGTTCCGATTAATGGTCGATGTTGAAATAAGCTTTGAAAAATTGTTTTGCCTGTTATTTTTTAAAGAGTGTTGCTGAGATACTTCTTTTTGTTGATTTAGGGCATTTATAATTTCATTGATAGACATGGATGCAGACTGTGATATGTGTCTAAATAAATTTTGCCAGTCTTGAAGCAATTCCCTAATAAATTTCTGAGAATAGCGACCTGGATCATAGGCAACTTTTAAAAGTACATCCTCATGACCTTCATCAAAACGGAATTCTATTGGATATTTTCTGCAGTCAAGTGATAAATTATTGAATATTTCAAGCTTAAAATCTGAAAATTTATTTCCTTTTTGATGACGATGTAAACGGAAATTTTGCATAGCAATCTCTATTTCAAAAAATGGCCATTCCTGCGAAGAACGATCATTCAAACATTCATTCTTCAAAGTTTCGAAAGAATAGTCTTGCCTTTCATAAGCATTGAGAATTAAAGATTTTACTTTTTGCAAATACGCAACAAAAGATTCGTCTTCATTAATATCACTTCTTAAAACAAGCATATTCAAGCAATGGCCAATCAATTTATTCCACTTTGATTGCACCCTTCCTGGAACCGGAGTACCTATAGCAATATCATTTACACCCGTTTTACTATACAAAAGCAACTTTGTAATTGCAGTTAGTGCTGTAAATGAGGAAGTGTTTTGTTGATTAATCAGCGTAAGCAAATTCTTGTAATCTGAACCTGCTATTAATATTT
>JBILPO010000102.1:0-6558 GCA_044373805.1 Pelobium sp. | reverse complement strand
AGCTTCAATAGCATAATCTTTATGGAAAGCGGGTGGAGTAGCAATGTAAATGGCATTTGTATTAACATCAGCAATCAATACTTGGGCGTTAGCATACCATTTAGAAATTTGATGACGGGTAGCGTAATCATTTGCTTTTTCGGCATCTCTACGCATTACTGCTTCTATTGTTGATTCAGCAACTTTTTTAAAAGCTGGTCCGCTTTTCACTTCCGTAACATCGCCACAGCCTAATATGCCCCAGTTTATTTTATTCATGTTTAAAGTATTGCGTATTTATATCAGAGATTTTTAATAATCTATTTTTTGTGTGGATGCTTTCCATTGCTCAAAAACTACAATAGCTTCTTCTTTTAGAATCTGAACACTTTTTAGTTTTCTTTCTTCCAATTTCAAATCAATTTCTTCGTAAATAAACTGGTCATCAAAACCTATAGCGGCAGCATCTGATTTAGTATTGGCATAATACATTTTATCTAACCTAGCCCAGTAAATTGCGCCTAAGCACATGGGGCAAGGTTCGCAACTAGTATAAATTACGCATCCTTCTAAAGTGAAAGTTTGTAGTGCCTGGCAAGCTAACCTAATGGTAGCAACTTCTGCATGGGCGGTTGGGTCATTTGTGGTGGTTACCCTATTCGCACTTTTAGCTATAATTTTTCCGTCTTTTACAATTACCGCTCCAAATGGACCGCCTAAGCCATTTTTTACATTATCTTCTGAAAGCGCAATGGCTTCCCGCATAAAATCTAGATGTTGCTCTTCCATTTTTTTATAAATTAAAAAGCCCGACTATTAGCCAGGCTTTGGTGGTAAGTTTAAAACTTAAAATTATTTTTTGTCGCTTTTGTAGGCTTCGTTTAAGCCTTTAATCACTTCTTTCGTAACATCTAAACTTTCATCAGCAAATAATATTGCGCTGTTTCCTTTAGAGTAAGTTAATACCATTTTATAACCCTTGTCTTTGGCGTGTTTCTTCAAGTATTCGGAAACTTTATCATACAGTTTTTCATTTTCTCCAGCTTCTTCATTTTGTAAAGCCGAACCTGCATTTTGTTGATAAACTTGTAATTCTTGTTGTTTTCTGGCTAAACGTTGTTCTGTTTGCGCTCTTTGATCTGCACTTAAAGTATTAGCAGATTGTTGGTAAGCTGCTACTTCACGTTGAAAAGCTGCACCTTTATCTTTTAAATCAGCCTCAGCTTTTTTTGATTTATCTTCAAATTTAGCTTTGATTTCTTTAAAGTACTCGTAGTTATTTAAAAGAGAATCAGAGTTTACATAAACAATGCCTCCTGTAACGCCTGCTTCAGTTGGAGTTGTATTAGTTTCACCAGATTTAGTTTCGGTTTTATTACAAGCCACTACGGCTACCATTAAAGCTACGCCAGCACTTGCTTTAGCAATATTAGAGATTAATTTATTCATGTTTAATTTAAATTTTACGCAAATATATAGATTAACTAAAAGTATCCTAATTCTTTAACTTATTTTAATTCCACAAGGGAAATTAATTTTTCATAAAAAAAGAAAAGACTTCATTTCATTGAAGTCTTTTCTTAAAATTTTAATGTTGCATTATGCCATTTGTTTTGTCAATTTCTCTGCAAGTACAGATTTTGGGACAGCACCAATTTGTTTATCTACTATTTCTCCGTTTTTAAAAAATAATAAAGCAGGTATGTTTCTGATTCCAAACTTCACAGAAATCTCTGGATTATGGTCTACATTCACTTTCCCAATTACTGCTTTTCCTTCAAATTCTTTGGCTAATTCTTCAACTACAGGACCAACCATACGGCAAGGACCGCACCATTCTGCCCAAAAATCTACTAAAACTGGTTTATCTGATTTTAATACTAATTCTTCGAAATTAGCATCTGTTATTTCTAATGCCATAATTATATTTTTAAATTGTAAACAAATATAAGTCCAAATAAATCTTTAGCCAAATAGTATTTAGTTATCATTAGATAGGCTTAGATTATTGGTTTATTAAAGTGAAACTTTCTAATTGTTTTGTGCAACTATTGAATATATATTTATCTTTAACAAGAAAAAGATAATTGTACCTTAAGTATAAGCGCATTTTTTTATCTTTTAAGCTACCTAATTGATATTTTTCGAATTTTTTAATGAGTGCAAAAGAGATAAAAAGCTTAACCGGTATTAGAGGTTTGGCAGCAGTATACGTAATCGTTTTTCACTGGTTTGTAGAAATTTCTCATCTTCATTTAACTTCAATAAACAGTTATTTCAAAAAGTTTTTAGGTCACGGATACTTGGCTGTCGATTTGTTTTTTGTTTTGAGTGGCTTTGTCTTATGCTTAAGTTCGTACAATCTGTTTCAGCAGTTTAATTTTAATAATTACAAATCTTTTATGTTTAAAAGATTTGTGAGGATATTCCCTTTATACATTTGTATTACCTTATTATTTTTCTTTTTGTATAACGATAAGTTGAGCAAGCTTTTGGTGAATGTAACTTTATTTCAGGGCCTTACTTTTAAATATAACAATTCTATTATTCCTCCGGGTTGGTCTTTAACTAATGAATGGATCATTTACTTTCTTTTTCCGTTTTTGTTCTATTTTATTTTGAGAATGGTAAAGAAGCCATGGATGCTTATATTGAGTTCTTTATTTATCTTAATTTTATTGAGTAGTGTAAGAAGTTATGATTTTAACTGGTCTAACTACAGCTTTTTAAGAAAGGTGGAGGGCATTCATCCAGTGATTTCATTGAGCAGAGGCCCAGCAAGTTTGTTGCGAACTTTAGCCGACTATATTCTTGGGGTTTTTGTTTTTCTGATGTACCAAAGAGGTACTCAAGTAGAGTATTTCAAATATCTGATTGTGGTGTTATTTGTCGCACTATGTTTTAGTAAAACAGATATTCTCATCATCATGCTTATTCCATTTATTATCATTCATCTCACAAAGTCTAACATTGCAAGTGATTGGCTATCCCATAAAAGTATTTATTTTATTGGCTTAATATCTTATTCACTCTATGTGAATCATTATTTGTTTATTAAAACTTATAAGCAAGCATCAAATTTATTAGGTGTTAATCATTCTTTATTTAGCTTTTGTTATGTGATTATAGGTACAATTATCATGAGTATCATCACTTATTATGCTATAGAAAAACCTGCAATAAATTTGTTTAGAAGGATTAAAACAAAAGAAACTGTTGTGGTTCAACAATTTCCTTCCATTTAAGTATTTTTTTCTTCTTGTAGATTTTTTAAAAGCCTAATTCAACACGTAATCTAACTCCATTTCATCTAATTGGGCTAGCAATTCTTTAGATATATTTACTTGTCGTCCTTTGCTTTGCAAATCAATTTTTAGTTTATCTTTTTTATCTAAAATGATAAAGTTAAGTTTTTTAGAACCCACATGATTAGAGAAAATGGAATCTAAATCACTAATTAAAGTATCATTGATATGGTTAATATCCAAGCTAATATCAATTTTTGTGGATTGCTTTTCTAATACATCCCGTAAATCAGAAAAATCACCGTAGGAAGTTCTATGTCTTTTAGAGCCATCTGGGTTAGAGAAATAGCCCACATTTCCTTTTACATATAAATAGTTATTGGGTACCAAATGGTGTTTAAATTTTAGGTAATCGTCCCTGTAAATGGTAAATTCAAAAGAATCATCATAACCATCTAACTTAAAAATGCCCCAGCCACGGCCATCTTTAGTGGTCATGTGTCTTATTGAGGTAAGTATGCCGCCAACTTTAAATTGAAAATCAACGCCTTTATCAATTTCATTAAAAATAGTGAGGTTACCTTTTGAGCAATATTTGGTTAATACCAACTTATATTCATCAAGCGGGTGCCCTGATATATAAATTCCCACTACTTCTTTCTCTTTAGCTAGTTTTTCCATAGCTCCCCATTCTTCGCAGGGCGGGAGAGAAGGCTCTTCTAATGCTACATTACTGGTGCCGCCAAATAAACTGGCTTGCGAAGAGTTTTCATTCTCTTTAAACTTAACCCCATATTTAATTGCTTTTTCTAAAGGACTGATTCCCTCTTCATCTACATCGTTAAAATATTGTGCTCTATGAGTGTTTTCAAAACAATCAAATCCACCAGCTAACACCAAATTTTCTAAAGCTTTTTTATTTGCGGCTCTTAAATCTACTCGCTTGGCAAAGTCAAAAATAGATTTATATTTTCCGCTTTCTCTGCAAGTTACAATGGTATCTACAGCGCCAGCACCTACACCTTTTACTGCTCCCATTCCAAAACGGATGGCATTTTGATTATTTACGGTAAACTTGTGAAAGGATTCGTTTACATCCGGACCTAAAACATCTAAGCCCATTCTGCGGCATTCTTCCATAAAGAAAGAAACCTGTTTAATATCACTCATGTTGTTAGAAAGCACAGCCGCCATATATTCTGCTGGATAATTTGCCTTTAAATAAGCGGTTTGATAAGCTATCCAAGCGTAGCAGGTAGAGTGAGATTTGTTAAATGCATAACTCGCAAATGCTTCCCAATCTTTCCAAACTTTTTCTAATATAACTGGATCATGACCTTTTGCCGCTGCTTGTGCAACAAATTTAGGCTTCATTTTATCCAGAATGTCCTTCTGTTTTTTACCCATGGCTTTACGCAAAACATCGGCTTCACCTTTGGTGAAATCGGCTAATTTTTGCGATAAAAGCATCACTTGCTCTTGGTAAACGGTAATTCCGTAAGTCTCTTTTAAGTATTCTTCACTGGCTGCTAAATCGTATTTTATTTCTTCTTCTCCATTTTTTCGCTTTACAAAACTGGGGATATATTCCATTGGTCCAGGTCGGTAAAGTGCGTTCATGGCAATTAAATCTCCAAATACGGTAGGTTTTAAATCCTTTAAATGCTTTTGCATTCCCGGAGATTCATATTGAAATATTCCTACGGTTTCTCCTCGTTGAAAAAGCTCATAGGTTTTTTCATCATCAATAGGGAAAGTATCAGGATCTAGATCAATCCCTTTCTTAAACTTTACCAGTTTAACGGAGTCCTTAATCAGCGTAAGCGTTTTTAAACCTAAAAAGTCCATCTTTAACAAGCCGGCACTTTCTACTACTGAGTTGTCAAATTGTGTTACATATAGGTCAGAATCTTTGGCCGTGGCTACGGGAACAAAGTTAGTAATGTCACTTGGCGTGATAATTACCCCACAAGCATGTATCCCTGTATTTCTTAATGACCCTTCTAAAACTTGTGCTTGTTTAATGGTTTCGGCAGTGACATCTTTGCCTCCGGCTAGATTTTTTAACTGAGTTACGTTCTCCATCTCATCAGAGCGAAGCGCACTTTTTAAACCAGCATCATCTAGCGTAAAAATCTTATTCAGCTTTAAATTGGGAATTAATTTAGCAATCTTATCTGCTTCAAAAAGCGGTAAATCTAACACCCGGGCAGTATCTCTAATGGCAGATTTTGCTGCCATGGTACCGTAAGTGATAATTTGAGCCACCTGACTAGAACCATATTTATTGATTACGTAATCCATCACTCGGCCCCTTCCTTCATCGTCAAAGTCAATATCAATATCGGGCATGGATACACGATCTGGATTTAGAAAACGCTCAAAAAGGAGATCGTAAGCAATAGGATCTATATTGGTGATCCACAGGCAATAAGCTACGGCTGAGCCTGCTGCCGAACCCCTTCCTGGTCCTACAGAAACATCTAATTCTCTAGCTTTGGCAATAAAATCCTGAACAATAAGGAAGTATCCCGGGTAACCGGTTTTTTCTATCGTTTTTAACTCAAAATCTAAACGCTCTTTAATTTCTGGTGTAAGATTTGGGTAACGTTTTGCAGCGCCTACGTAAGTTAAATGCGCTAAATATTTATTTTCTCCTCGTTTACCACCGTCGGTTTCATCTTCAGCAACTAAAAACTCTTGGGGGATATCAAACTTCGGTAATAAAACTTCACGATATAAAGAGTAGGTTTCTATCTTGTCTATTACCTCCTGAATATTAATGATTGATTCTGGGACATCAGAAAAAAGCTTTTTCATTTCGTCGCCCGATTTGAAATAATATTCGTCATTAGGCATTCCAAACCTAAAACCTCGACCTCTACCTTTTGGAGTAGCCAACTTCTCACCTTCCTTTACACATAATAAAATATCATGTGCATGGGCGTCTTCTTTGTTAATATAATAGGTATTATTGGTGGCTACCAACTTTACATCATGTTTTTTTGCAAGGGTAATTAAGGTTTGATTTACTCTGTCTTCATCTTCTTGGTGGTGACGCATTAATTCTATGTAGAAGTTTGCTCCAAAAGTTTGTTTCCACCAAATTAAAGCTTCTTCGGCTTGGTTTTCTCCTAAATTTAAAAGCTTATTGGCTATTTCTCCGTATAGGTTGCCCGATAAAATAATTAAGTCTTCTTTGTATTTCACCAAAGTAGCCCGATCTATCCTTGGCACATAATAGAAGCCACTAGTATAAGCAATTGAAGACATTTTAGCCAAATGATGGTAGCCGTTTTTATTTTTAGCCAGAACCACAATTTGGTAGCCGTTG
>JBILPO010000101.1:0-6583 GCA_044373805.1 Pelobium sp. | reverse complement strand
CCTGCCAAAGTAGAATAGAGGCCGTATTTCAACATGCTTTTTGTTTGAGATTTTAAAGCACCTTCTATCGGCGCAAGCCTATAACTATTGATTTTATTGATGTACCAAGTGATAGTTAGTAAAATGAAAAGGTTTGCAGCTACATAGTAGGTGATAAAACCTTCAAAATTCAAAATATTGAAACCAATTAATACGATTCCGATTGTGGTGCTCAATTTTAAAAACACTTCTCTTAAAAAAGCAGGAAAGATGTTGTGAAAGGTAGTGCGAGCAAAGGTTTCTTGTATGCTAAATAGCATAGTAAAAAATGCAACCGGAATAATATAATAGTAATACTGGTTAAGTAGTGATGAACCTTTATCTTCTTGATGTAGACTAATGATGATTTGCTTTAAGCCAATAAATCCAACGGTGATAATTGTGAAGCCAATTAGAGAGAAAATGATAGTTAAGGTTGCGAATCCGCCATGTTTTTTATCATCTGTCCTATAAAACGGAAAATAGCGGGTAATTACACTTCCAAAACCCAATAAAGATAATTGTGTGTACAATAGTGATATGGCAATAAGTAAACTAAAATAACCAATTTCCTCAATTTGTAAATAGCGTTGAAATAGAATAATGAGATTCAAAAAACCAAGCACAGTACCCAAGTATAAAGTGATACTATTGTAAAAGCCTTGTTTTTTGAGGAGGTTCATGTTGAATGCCTTTTTAATTGATTAAAACTGAATA
This sequence comes from Pelobium sp., assembly GCA_044373805.1. Classification (GTDB taxonomy): domain Bacteria; phylum Bacteroidota; class Bacteroidia; order Sphingobacteriales; family Sphingobacteriaceae; genus Pseudopedobacter. The sequence continues at coordinate 5,848 of JBILPO010000101.1, read as the reverse complement.
TAGGTTTTTAGGCTCATATTCTTTTGCCACTATTTTTGCTGCTTCTTTTAATTCTTTAAGCTTGTTTTTATCTTCAATTAGATCTTTAATTACTGTTTCCAAATCATTGGTGTAAACTAAACATACTTTTTGTAAATTTTTTGGAATGGGATAAGAAGAGGGGAAAATACCAGGTTTTGCAGCTTTTATCATATTGAAAATAACACCTGTCTCTTTAGTTTCCCCGTATTTACTTTGATTGTTTAAACTCACCTTTAAATTACCTAAAATGATATCGCATAAATTTAATCGATCTTGATATTCTTCCTGATCTATAAAATCTTGGTTAAAAATAATTTCTAAACCTAAGTTTTGTAGTTTAGAAATGGACAAGGTTAAGTGTCCTTCTGACTTAGGAATATAACCTAAAAGGTCAACAATTAGATGCTCTTTAAATGAGATGATTTGATCTTGTAATAGTTTGAACAAACCTGAATAATCTCTTCTATGATTATCAACTGAACCTGGAATACAAATTCTTAACTTATTATTTTTTATTGAGGGATTTGTTGTGGGCTGGTGTATACAAAAAGGGAAAACTAAAATATCTTCTTTCTTAAAAAAGGCAGATAAATATTCAATTTGTGAGTCGCTATAAACTAAGACTTTATTCTTTTTTAGTCGTAAATCTTCAATAATTTTATTTCTATATTTTTGAAATTTTATTTCTTTAAAAAAGTATTTAATAGGCAGGTATAAACCCAGTTTTAGACTAAGATTTTCAATTTTATATCTTGATAATCTGTGTTTTAAAAGACTCCATCTTTTGTTCAAATCATTATCAAACCAAATATCAATATTATGAATGGTAAGAATGAGTTTTGCTGTCCAACTGATACTTGCAAACTCTTTATAATACTTTGAAATAGTGTTAATGTGGATTCTATCTAAATCAGAATGATTTATAGAAGTTAAAAAATCTAAAATAGAACCATCATTTTGAGGGGTTATGATGTTAATATTAGGTTTTTGAAATTGAAAATGGTGTGCCATCTCTTTTAAGGTGAAAATGGTAACATGATTTTCTAATGAAGTTGCATAAGTTAAGGCAAGCGCTTCTACAGCGGTGTAATGGTTAGATTCACATATTTCAATTATCCCTATTTTCAATGTTATAGAGAATTTATAAATAGTGATTCTGCATATAGAATTCTTCCATCTTTTTTATTGATAGCCTGCGTTACATTTCCTTTAAATATAAATCCAATTCCAGTTAATAATTGGTAAATTCCATCAAACAAAAGTTGATCTTCATATAGTTCTTCAAATGAAGTTTCAATCAATATGGAATCTGCTTTCTTTAAGCTTTCTATACCACCCTTTATTACCCGATCTTCAAAACCTTGGACATCTATTTTTACCATAAACTTCCCATCAACGTTTAACTCATTAAATAGGTCATCCAATTTTTTTACTGTGATGGTTTCTTTCTCTACAAAATTAGTTCCCGCAAAAACTTCGGTATGTAAGTCGGCCATCTTTAATAAAGATGAACTAGGAGAATGAGCGCTTATGTTAATTTCTTGTTGAGCATTTTCTTGGCCTAATGCTATGTTAAAAGCAGTTACATTAATAGATTTGGTGTTGATTAACAACTCATCAAAACACTTTTTTATAGGCTCAAAGGATATGATTTTTACGCTTGGAAGTATCTCATCCACTCTATTTGCAAACTGACCAGTATTAGCGCCTATGTCTAACACTGTTTTGATGCCCCTATTTTGTAACCAAAGATTGTTTTCTGGTCTTACCAGTTTTACAATCAAACCCATTTTATATAAAGTATCTTGAACGAATTTAATCATGAATTAATGCTGTTTTAAATTGTTCAAATTTATTAATTTAAATCATGAAAATTTATTTTATTAAACCAGACCAGCTAATTTATGATTTGTTTTAACCAGAAAGTCGAGGAATTTTCATTAAAAAAGCCCTTCAAGTTTTAAACTCGAAGGGCTTTTTAAAAAATAGCTGTTGTTTATTGATTCACAAACTTTTTACTATTCACTTTACGTTCATTTTCTGTTAAGTAAATTTTACGTAAACGGATACTTGCTGGAGTAACTTCAATATATTCGTCAGCTTGTATATATTCCATACATTCTTCTAAAGAGAATTTAATAGCTGGTGCAATGCGGACGTTATCATCTGTACCAGAGGCTCTCATGTTAGTTAATTGCTTTCCTTTGGTGATGTTGATTACTAGATCATTATCACGAATGTGTTCTCCTAAAACTTGACCTTCGTAAATGTCTACTCCTGGGTCAATAAAGAAACGCCCTCTATCTTGTAATTTATCAATAGCATAAGCTGTTGTCATACCCTTGTCCATAGAAATTAAAACGCCATTTCCTCTTCCCGGAATTGGACCTTTCCAAGGCTCGTAAGCTTTGAAACGATGCGCCATAATTGCTTCACCTGCGGTAGCTGTTAAAACATTATTTCTTAATCCAATAATACCACGAGCTGGGATTTCAAACTCTAAATGTTGTAAATCGCCTTTAGGCTCCATAATTAATAAATCACCTTTACGCTGAGTTACCAATTCAATTACTTTACCTGCAACTTCACCAGGTACGTCTACAATTAAGGTTTCAACGGGTTCACATTTTACTCCGTCAATCATTTTCACAATTACTTGTGGTTGACCAACCTGCATTTCATAACCTTCTCTACGCATGGTTTCAATTAAAACCGATAAATGGAGAATTCCACGTCCGTAAACTAAATAAGCATCTGGAGATTCTGTTTCTACCACTTTTAAGGCTAAGTTTTTCTCCATCTCTTTGTATAAACGCTCACGTAAACGTTGTGAGGTTACAAATTTTCCTTCTTTACCAAAGAAAGGAGAGTTATTGATGGTGAACAACATATTCATTGTTGGCTCATCAATATGGATAACTTCTAATTGCTCAGGATCATTAAAATCAGCAATAGTATCGCCAATATCAAAACCTTCAATTCCTACCACAGCACAAATATCACCTGAAGAAACTTCGGTAACTTTTACTTTGCCTAATCCTTCAAAAGTGTATAATTCTTTAATTCTTGATTTTACAATTTTGCCATCGCGTTTCACTAAAGAAACTGGCATGTTTTCTTTGATAGTACCACGGGCAACCCTACCAACTGCAATACGACCTACGAAAGAAGAATAATCTAACGAAGTTATTTGCATTTGTAAAGTACCTTCTTGAATTGGCGCTGGTGGAATGTTTTCTAAGATGGCATCCATCAATGGAAAAATATTATCTGTAGGCACTTTCCAATCTGTACTCATCCAGCCTTGTTTAGAAGAACCGTAAATTACTTGGAAATCTAATTGATCTTCTGTAGCTTCTAAGTTGAAGAATAATTCGAAAATTTGCTCGTAAACCTCTTCAGGACGACAATTTTCTTTATCTACCTTGTTTACAACAACAATAGGTTTTAAGCCTAATGCTAAAGCTTTTTGAGTTACAAAACGAGTTTGAGGCATAGCGCCTTCAAATGCATCACAAAGTATTAATACTCCATCAGCCATTTTTAATACACGTTCTACCTCACCACCAAAATCGGCGTGACCAGGAGTGTCAATAATGTTGATTTTTACATCTTTATATTGAACAGAAACGTTTTTAGAAACGATAGTAATACCACGCTCACGCTCCAAATCATTGTTGTCTAATATTAATTCTCCTGTAGATTCGTTATCTCTAAAGATAGAACAAGAGTGTAAAATTTTGTCAACCAATGTGGTTTTACCGTGGTCAACGTGTGCGATAATCGCAATATTCCTTATCTTTTGCATTCAAAAAAGCTCTAAAAAAATTTTTGCAAAGGTAGGGTTTAAATTGGAACTTTCAGCAGGTTAATCATTTGAATTTTATATGACTATGTACAAAAAATAATAATTTAACTTTACAGTATGATTGATTTTCAAACAATAATTATAGGTATTCTTTTTTTAGGAGCTGTTTTTTATATCTCGAGATCAGTTTTTTTAAGTTTAAAGGCTAAGAAAGGATGTGGATCAAGTTGTAAATGTGGCGTAGATTTTTCGCAAATTGAAACAAAAAAATAGTTCAAGCATTCATTGATACTTGAACTAAGGAAACTCTTTGGATTAAAATTATTCTACAATTACTGCAGTCCCACTTGCGGAAACCATTAGCATACTGCCACTGCCTCCCATTGTTTCATAATCTAAATCTATTCCTACTATTGCATTTGCACCTAATTTTGCAGCGATGTCTTGCATCTCGGTCAAAGCAATATTTTTAGCTTCTCTTAAGCCTTCTTCATAAGAGCCCGCTCTTCCGCCTACTATATCTCTTATCCCTGCAAAAAAATCTTTTACAAGGTTAGCTCCAATTATAGCCTCCCCAGAAACCAGTCCTAGATATTTAACTATTTTTTTTCCTTCTATACTATGAGTTGTCGTAATAATCATGTTCTTGTTTTATTAATTTAGTTAATTGTAATTACTTTAATAGTGTATCCATTTCCTATTTTTTTATGTGGTTTGGCCGGATAAAAAATATTTGCAGTAATAATTGCAGCCGGAAATATAGAAAAAGCACCTGCAAATGCAGGAACACCAGGATTAATATCCAAAGAATTAGTATAAATTACTGCCGTGGTTCCTATAATTGCATAAGTTACTAAAAAAGTAAAGAAGGCAGCACTGCCAGATATTTTTTTCAGTGCTATCATGTCATTGACATTTAATATTAATCTTTTTGAACTTCTCTTATCTGTTTTTAACCATATTTGATTGGCCCCAATAGAGTCTATTTTTCCTCTAAAACCTAAAATTTTAAGGTTTTTATTCTCTTTTTTGAGATCCAACTTAGCTGATGGATAAGAAACGCGAATGTCATCTCCTTTTTTCAAAGATTTAGTTTCTTTATTTTGATAAGTGATTAAAATTCTGTTTTCTTGAGCTTGTGACATCAATAAGCAAAAACAAAAAGCGATTATTATAAGTACCGATTTGTGAACCATTTTATAAAAGTACAGACATTTCACAAGTTATTGATAAAAAAAATAATTTTTTGACCAGCACTGTTTTATAGTTTATAAATGGTACTTTTGCATTCCTTTTCGAGAAAAAGGAATATTGCAAAACTTTAATGTATTTAAAAAATGGCAACTAAAATTAGATTACAAAGACATGGTAAGAAGGGAAAACCTTTTTATTACATCGTGGTAGCAGACGGAAGAGCTCCAAGAGATGGTAAATTTATTGAAAGATTAGGTTCTTACAATCCAAACACTAACCCTGCTACTATCGAATTAAATTTCGAAAAAGCTGTAGAATGGGTAAGTACAGGTGCTACTCCAACAGATACCGCAAAAGCTATCCTTTCTTACAAAGGCATACTTTACAAAAATCACTTAAATGGTGGTATTACTAAAGGTGCTTTAACTGTAGAACAAGCAGATGCTAAATTTGCTACTTGGTTAGAAGGTAAAGAAGGAAAAATTCAAACTAAAAAAGATGGTTTACTTTCAAAGAAAGAATCTGAGAAGAAAATCGCTTTAGAAGCTGAAACTAAAAAGAAAGAAGCTGTAGCTGCTGCTGTAGCAGCTAAAAATGCTCCAGTTGTTGAAGAAGAACCAGTTGCAGAAGTAGAAGTAGAAGAAGAAGTAACGGCAGAAGCTGAAGTAGCTACTGAAACAGCTGCTGACGATGCGTCTGAAGAAACTCCAGCTGCTGAATAAGTTTTTAAAACTTTAAGGCAAAAAAAGCTTCCTGAAATTTCAGGAAGCTTTTTTTATGAAATTGTATTTTTTAGATATGTATGAAAAGATCTTCTTTTGATTT
>JBILPO010000100.1:0-6592 GCA_044373805.1 Pelobium sp. | reverse complement strand
AACTTGTCGACAATTAAAAAATTTGCTGGGCAAACCGCTATTTATGGCATCAGTACGGTAGCTTCCCGCATCTTAAATTTCTTTCTTACGCCAATTTACTCTAACGTTTACGGTAAAAAGTTGTATGGTATTTTTAGCGAAATGTATAGCTATGCATCGCTTATAAATGCCTTACTATCTTTTGGGATGGAAACCGCCTATTTTAGATACCTCAGTAAAAAGGAAGGACAAAAAGAGGTCATCTACACTAATACTTTTATGGTTGTTGCTTTTATAAGCTTGCTGTTTTTAAGCACAAGTTTGCTGTTTTTAAATCCCATTGCCATTTTATTGCAAGACGGCAGAAGCACCTCTTTATCTGATTTTACAACCTACATCAAATATTTCATTTTCATTTTAGTTATAGATGCATTAAGCGTGGTACCTTTTGCAAGAGTTAGATCAGAAGGTAAGCCTGGCAGATATTCCATCATTAAACTAGTAAATGTTTTAACCTTTATTGGTCTCAATTTATTTTTCATTTTTGTGATTCCCATCATCATTAAACATCAGTTGTTTTTAGCTGATATTTTATCAGCTTGGTATCGCCCAAAATGGATTGGCTATGTATTCTTATCCAATTTAATTGCCAGTATTCTTACTTTTTTACTTTTATTACCAGAGATTTTTCAATTAAAATTTAAACTCGATAAAAAATTATTGTTAGAAATGCTTAGCTATAGTTGGCCTATTTTTGTAGCTAACTTATCTTTTATTATTAATGAGAATATTGATAAAATCTTTCTTAGTCATTTATTACCCTCGGCAATTAGCGAAAGTCAAACAGGTATATATGCCGGCTGTGCTAAAATAGCGGTGTTTCTAAGTATTTTCATTATGGCTTACCGGCTAGGTGCCGAACCTTTTTTCTTCAGCCATGCTAAGCAAGAAAACGCCACAAAAACTTATGCTCAAACTATGAATTACTTTGTTTTAGCAATCTCTTTAATTTTTGTGGGTATTGTTGCCAACATAGAAATTTTAAAATACTTTGTTGCTGAAGAGTTTTGGGTAGGTTTAAATGTGATTCCCATTTTGCTGTTTGGCTATGTAAGTTTAGGCATTTACATGAATTTGTCTATTTGGTACAAACTATCAGACCAAACTAAGTATGGGCTTTATATTTCTGGTTTAGGCGCTATAATTACCATTGTGCTAAACATTATTTTTATTCCAATATATGGTTTTATGGCTTCGGCTTGGGTTTCTTTATTAGCTTACACCAGTATGATGGTTTTATCATACGTTCTTGGTCAAAAAAACTACCCCATCCCTTATAATTTAAAAAGAAACGTGGGCTACTTAGCGTTGTCAATCATCATCGTAATCTTATCTTTTGTAGTTTTTAAAAGAAACTTAATTATAGGGAACCTACTTTTTGTAACTTTCGGTTTGTTAATTTTATTTATCGAGCGCAAGCAATTAAAAAAATTATTATCAAGTTTATGAATATAAATATCATCAATCAATCAAAACATCCGCTTCCGGTTTATGAAACTTTAGCCTCTGCGGGTATGGATTTAAGGGCTAATTTAGAAGAAGCAGTTGTGATCAAACCTTTCGAGAGAAAACTTATTGCAACGGGTTTGTTTATAGAATTACCTATTGGTTTTGAAGCTCAAATAAGACCAAGAAGTGGTTTAGCATTTAAATTTGGTGTTACTGTACTAAACTCGCCAGGCACTATAGACGCAGATTACCGAGGCGAAATTAAAGTCTTATTAATTAATCTTTCTACAGAAGATTTTACGATTGGAGACGGTGATAGAATTGCTCAGATGATTATTGCTAGTCATGAGAAAGCACAATGGGTGCAAACCAATGAACTTTCTGAAACAGAAAGAGGCGCCGGTGGTTACGGACATACAGGAGTAAAATAAAATGAAAAACAGACGAAATATTTTATTGATGATGCTTATCGCGATAGGCATTTCGTCTTATGCACAAAAAACTAAACAACCCAAACAAGAGCTGGTAATTGTTGGTGGAAAAGTGTTGAGCCCAGAAGATAGCATTAAAGTGGTGCAATTTTATTATTCTGGTTTGAGGGAAAAAGTGGTTCAAAACCCCACTTTAGCTATTGATTATTTTACTCAAATTTTAAGAATAGATCCTGCAAATTATAACGCTTATTATGAGTTGGCTCAAATTTATTTTAACAAAGGCGATTTAGGTAATGCCAGAGAATATGCTCAAAAAGCGACAACCATTAAAACAGATAATGAATGGTATTGGTTGCTTTTGGCAAACATTTATCAAGAGCAGCAAGATTATGCTTTAATAGATTATGCTTTAAATGAGCTCATAAAAATTGCCCCCGAAAAATTAGATTACAGTTTTGATAAAGCCAATGCCTTATTTATGATGGGCAAAGCCGATGAAGCGCTTAATCTATATAATGATTTAGAGAAAAAAGTTGGCTTAACAGACCAAGTTTTACAAGGGCGACAAAAAATTTATCTAAAAAAAAATGACATCAATAAGGCTGCTGCTGATTTAGAGCTACTGATTAAAAATAACCCTTCAGATGTAAGGTATTACCTTTTTTTAGGGGATCTGTATTACGCAAATGATAAAGTTGATGAAGCTTTAGCGGTTTATAAAAAAGCATTGACTTTAGATAGTGCAAATCCATTTACCAGATTAGCCATAGCGCAAATATACGATGGTCAGAAAAAGCCAAAAGAAGCATTTGAAGAATTAAAAATAGCTTTTAAACAACCAGATTTAAATATCGACCAAAAGGTTAAAGTAATCATCAGGTACTTTGACGCCTTTCCAGATCCTGAGGCTTTACAATATGCCTTAGAACTTTCAAAAATTTTAACAGAAGCACACGCTGATGATCCAAAATCTTTTTCCCTTTATGGCGATGTACTCTTCCAAAAAAACGAGCTTGAAAGTGCCAAAGTAGCTTATCAAAAAGCTTTAGACTTAAACAAAAATGTATATGCCATTTGGGAACAATTAATAAGACTACAACTTTCTTTAGATGATGCTAAAGGAACTATTAAAAATGGCGAAGAAGCTTTAACCTTATTTCCTAACCAATATCCATTGTATTTTTTTACGGCTTTAGGTTATATCCAAAATAAAGAATTTGATAAAGCAATTAGTTACCTTAACAATGCTTTAGGCTTTGATATAGAGAACATAAGCTTAAAGGCGCAAATTTATAGTAGCCTAGGCGATGCTTATCAACAGCAAAAAAAATATAAGGAATCTGTGGCAGCTTATGAAAATGCTTTGCTAATAGAGCCCAATAATACTTACACCTTAAATAATTATGCATACTATTTATCGTTAAGAGATGAGAATTTAGCTAAGGCAGAGGAAATGTCACTAAAGACTAATCAATTAGAGAATGATAATGCTTCTTTTCAAGACACTTATGCTTGGATCCTATTTAAGGAAAAGAAATATGCAGAGGCAAAAGTATGGATGCAAAAAGCGATTTTAAATAATCCAAACAGTGCCGTACAATTTGAACACCTTGGAGATATCCTTTTTAAACTTGGTGAAATAGAAAATGCGCTTCAAAATTGGAAAAAGGCTTTAACTATAGATCCTAAAAACGCATTATTAGAGAAAAAAATAAATCAAAAGAAATTGGCCGAATAGCCTGCTTATCCTTTAATTACCATTGATGAAAAGAAATATTTTGAACAAGTTTTTAGTATTAATCCTTTGCGCAGTGTTTTTTTCATGTAAGAGTAAAAAAGCTATCATAAAAGAAACTGAGGCCATTTCACCAATTAAAAGTAAAAAAGCAGAGTTGCTTTCTATTATGGCTAAAGAATCTGTTTTCTCTACTTTTTCTACAAAAGCCTTAACCAATTTAAATTTAAATGGGAAGGAATATGATGCTACTCTTAATATCAGAATAAAAAAAGGCGAGACCATTTGGGTTTCCATAACCGCTTTTGCAGGATTTGAAATAGCCAGAACCATTATTACCCCAGATAGCATTAAAATTATGGATAGAGTTAATGATGATTACATCAAAAAACCATTTTCTTTTATTCATGAATTTACCAATAAACAAATAGATTATTTAACCTTAGAATCTCTCTTGGTTGGAAATTGCGTTCCTTTTACATTAAATATAAATAACGAGATTACGTTGAATAATGCACTTCTAAACATCAGAGGAAACAGCCTAAGTTTAAACTTTAACCTTCAGTTTAATACACAGTTTAAGGCAACGCATACCTTTTTATCTGATGAGTTTGCACAGCAAGCATTAACCGTAAATACCCCAATTTTTGAGGAAATTGCTAGTCAATTAATCCCTTTAAAAGTTTCTTTAGACTCTAAAACAGCAAAGAAACAAATTAAGGTAGCTATGGAATACAGCAAAACACAATTAAATTTACCGGTTGATTTTCCTTTTAATGTCCCTAAAAGATTTTCAGTGATAGACTAAATTAATACCTTTACCACAATGAAATACTTTAAATCCTTTTTTATTATTTTTCTTTTGTTTTTTGGAGTTCAGCTTTTTGCCCAAAGCAGATCAGAATTAGAGAAAAGAAAAGCACAATTGAACAAGGATATTGAGATGATTAACAATACCTTACAAAAAACATCTTTAGATAAACGCGTTACTTTAAAGCAGTTGAATGCCTTAAGAACACAAATAAGATTAAGGGTAGAAAAAATTAACACCATTAATTCTGAGATTAGGTTATTAGATGGTCAAATAAACGAGAACACCAATCAAGTAAGATCTTTACAATCTCAATTGGGCCAATTAAAATCAGATTATGCTGCTATGGTGCGATTTGCACAAAAAAACCAAGGCTCTTACAGTAAATTGATGTACATTTTTGCGGCAAAAGATTTCAATCAGGCTTATAAGCGAATGAAGTATCTGCAACAATTTGGAGAATACCGTCAAAAACAAGCTCGTTACATAGAGAATACTCAAAACACCTTAAAGAATAAAATTACACAGCTCAATAAAAATAAACTAGATAAAGATCATTTATTGAGTGATCAGCAAAAGGAAAAAAGCACTTTAGGCATTGCTCAAAACAAGCAAATAAAAGTAGTAAGTAGTTTAAGCTCTCAAGAAAAAAGATTAAAACAAGATTTAGCCCAAAAGCAAAGGGATGCACAAAAACTAGATAGAGCTATTAAACAAGCTATCCAAAAAGAAATTGAAATAGCCAGAAAAAAAGCTGAAGATGCCGATAGAGCGGCGGCTGCAAAAGCAAAAGCAGAAGGAAAAGAAGCTCCAATTGCGAGGACAAACAATACCTCCATTTTAAACTCAACACCAGAGGCTGCAAAATTATCAGCAGATTTTGTGAGTAACAGAGGTCGGTTACCTTGGCCAGTTGCAAATGGTGTAGTAACAGAATATGCTGGTATTCAAAAAATAGGAAATGTTACCCGTGAAGTCACCGGCTGGACCATCAAAACAAACTCAGGTTCTGCGGTAAGAACAATTTTTGAAGGAACTGTAACAACAGTGATAGATATTGTAGGCTCTACGGTAGTAATTATTAAGCATGGAGAATACTTTACTGCTTATAAAAATTTAGGTTCGGTAAGTGTTTCTAAAGGTCAAAAACTAAGTACAAAGCAAACTATAGGCACCGCAGATGGGCAAGCGGAAATAGAATTTCATATTTATAAATCTAGTCAAGAGCAAGATCCAAAATATTGGTTGGCTCCTAATTAGTAAATTTATAATTGCAGCGTTGTTAAGAAATCAATAGAAAATAAAAATCCTTATATTTGCGTTCTCTTTAAAACCAAAAAACATGTTTAACGGAGTTTTATTATTTTTAAATTTAGGAACACAAGAAGTAATTTTAATTGTGTTTGCTGTTTTGCTTTTATTTGGGGGAGAAAAATTACCAGAATTAGCAAGGGGCTTAGGAAAGGGAATAAGAGAATTTAAAGATGCCTCTGATGGGGTTAAAAGAGAAATACACAGAAATATTAATCAACTCACCGCTACAGAAGAACTGAAAAGAGAAGAAGAGATAGAGCGAGTGAAGGAGCAAACTAAATTAGACGCTCCAAAAGAAAATACAGAAGTTTAAACAATTTAAATAAGTAAGAAAATGGGTTTAGGTGCTCCAGAAATTATTTTAATCGTATTGGCATTATTGCTTTTATTTGGTGGAAAAAAAATTCCAGAATTAATGAGAGGTATGGGTAAAGGTGTGAGGGAATTTAAAGACGCTCAGAACGGAGTAGACAAGTCTGAAAAACCAGAAGAGAAATAATAAAATTTTTATATCCTAATTATTTAGGATTCTATTAACCTTGAATGGTCGAAATTCTTAATTTCGGGGATTCAAGGTTTTGTTTTATAAAATGATTAAAGAAAAAATTAAATCGTACTCTAAATTAATAGACTTACAAGAAGACCTCAAAAAAGGCTCAATTAGTTTAAAAGATTTAATTCACTATTACAGTGCTCGAATCACAGAATACGCACATTTAAATGCTTTTTTAGAAGTTTTTGAAAAAGAAGCTTTAGAAAGAGCTATCCATATTCAAGAAAAAATAAATAACGGCACAGCGGGTAAGTTAG
>JBILPO010000099.1:0-6610 GCA_044373805.1 Pelobium sp. | reverse complement strand
AATAAGCAGGCAAGATTCAGATCCTTATAAATAAAATAAAAATACTGTTACAAGTCACTTTTTATGTGGTGCGCTATCATTTTCTATCCCTAAGCCAGAACATACTTTTGATGCATAAATAAAACATTATTTAATAAATCAAAAAGAAATGAAAACCTCAAAATATTATTCAACCACCGTTTTAAATCATTCTAAAAAACTATTAGTAGCGATTATTTTTTTTGTAGCAAGCTTAACTTCTTTAAGCGCAAATGCACAAAAAATAAGTTATCAGTCAATTCCATCAACTTCAACTGTAAAGGTTTTAGGTAATTCAAACATTCATAAATGGAATATGAGTGATCAAAAATTATCTTCTCAGGCAGCTTTCACTTTTAAAGATGGCAAATTAGATGATTTAAGCGTATTTTCTTTCACCATGCAAGTGAAGGATCTTAAAAGTGACGAAGAACTTTTAAACACCAGAGCGCATAAAGCTTTAAATGCTGACAAGTTCACAACCATTACTTTTAAAATGACTTCTGCTACTGTTGCCCCTACACAAGGCAATAACTATCAAATAAAAGCTTACGGTAAGTTACAAATTGCCGGTGTTACCAAAGATGTAATGTTGTTAGCTAATGCAATACAAAATTCTGATAAAACCATTAATTGCTCAGGTACAGAAAAGTTAAAGATGAGCGATTACGGCATCAAACCTCCAACCTTTATGTTAGGTGCTTTAAAAGTAGCCGACGAAGTAAACATAAATTTTAATTTAAAATTTAAAGATTAAACCGTAACAATAAATACATACTATAAATTCACAAGATCATGAAAACTCAAATTACTACCTTTTTCAAAAGTGCCGCCTTACTTGGCGCTATGTTGTGCCCAATTCTTATTCAAGCTCAAGACACTACAAAAACCAAAATAGCAAATTTGCGCCCCTATGATAAATCAGGCATTAACGTGTTTGAGGCGCCAAAAGATGCAGATGCAAAGTTTAACGGACTTGCTGTACGTTTTGGAGCGGGATTTACCCAATCTTTTCAAAATTTAAAACATTCTAATACTTCAACTTTACCGGCTAACAAGCTTTACGCTATCTCACCGGGTTTTAATACCGCAAATGCCAATCTTTTTATGGATGTACAATTGGCAGATGGTATCCGCTTAAACTTAACCAGTTACCTATCTTCTCGTCACCATAATGAAACTTGGGTAAAAGGTGGTTATATTCAATTTGATAAACTTCCATTTAAAGGTGCATTTTGGGAAGATCTAATGAAAATCACTACTATTAAAGTTGGACACATGGAAATTAACTATGGTGATGCTCACCTAAGACGTTCTGATGGTGGCCATACCCTTTACAATCCTTTTGTTGAAAACAACATTATGGATGAGTTTACTACAGAGATTGGTGGTGAAATTTATATCCGCAAAAATGGTTTTACAGGAATGATTGGTGCTTCTAATGGAATGATTAAAGGAAACATTGATAGTTTGGTAGCAACTGCTCAAGACGCTAATATTCACAAATCCCCTTCAATTTATTTTAAAGGCGCTTATGACAAACAAATTAATGACCTAGTTAGAGTTCGTTTTGCAGCATCATATTATACCAACAAAAGCTCTGGCTCTAACACTTTATTTAGTGGCGACCGTACCGGCTCTAACTACTTTATGACCATGGAAAAAGCTGGCGGAACTTATTCAGGAAACTTTACCTCAGGCCGTTTTAACCCAGGTTTTACTAAAAAAATAAGCACCGTTCAATTAAATGCTTTTATTAAAGTATCTGGTTTTGAATTATTTGGTACTTATGAAGCTGCCGAAGGTAGAAGCAAAACAGAGCTTAACGAAAGAAAAGCAACTCAATTTGCCGTAGATGGTGTTTATCGTTTTGGAAAGGAAGAGAACTTATTCTTGGGTGCTAAATACAACACCGTTACCTCTGCCTTAGCTGGTGTAACAAATGATGTTACTATTGATAGAGTTTCATTTGCTGGCGGTTGGTTTGTAACAAGAAATGTTTTATTAAAAGCAGAAGTAGTAAACCAAAAATACAAAGACTTTATTAACGCTGATTATAGAAGCGGTGGTAAATTTAATGGCTACGTAATACAAGCCGTAGTAGGATTTTAGTGATTAGTTTAAAAGTCGGGTTGCTATAACAGCAACCCGACTTTTTATTGTAAAAACGCCACGCATAATGCCCTGTAAAAAGATTTTTTTTGTGATGATTCTGATGATTTCTTTTTCAGGATTAATTTCCCTCTCCTTTTTAGATGCTCCTAAGGTAACCCGATGGGTGATTTCTAAAAATGGATCTTTACAGGTAAAAGGAAGCACCAACGTTAATACTTTTAGTTGTGTAATCTCAAACTACGCCACCCCTGACACCATTACTGTAGTAAAAATAAAACCTAATGACACTTCTATCTCTTTAAATGGAGAAATAGGTTTAAACGTTCAAAGTTTTGACTGCCACCACCCTATGATGACCGCCGATTTACGTAAAACATTAAAAGCAAAAGAATTCCCTAAGTTGTACATCCGTTTTATAAACTTAAGTAGGTTGCCAGTATTATTAACTCAACAAGAACTAATTAAAGGATGGGTAGAAATAGAATTGGCTAACAAAACAAAGCTGATACAAGTGGATTACAAAATTTATAAGGATGCTCAAAAAACAATTCATTTAATAGGGAATAGAAATGTAAATTTTACAGATTTTAACCTAGTACCGCCAAGAAAATTAGGTGGAATGATTCAGACTAACAACTTACTGAACATAGAATTTCATCTTCAACTGAAAAACCTTAATTATTAGCATATACCTCTGCTGAGAAAATTTCTAATGATGATTTATTCATTGGACAAATAAAACCCTCTCCTATCTTCTTTAATTTGCCTATAAAGATTAAACCTTTTAGATTAAAGGCTACAAAGAAATCCTACACAAAATATTATTGCAAAGAATAAGACCCTATTTAAAAATTGAACTTTGTTTATTGGTCAACTCTTTAATAAGTTGGCAAAAGAGTTTACCAACCTTTATTAAGGATTCATTATTGCAAAAATAATTCCTGCGATAACGGCTTGTACAAAACCATAAATAAGCCAGGTTATCACCATTAAAACGGTAACATCTAAGGCGCTAAAAGTGATCCACATTACAGGTACCAAAGCAACCATTGCGTAAACGAAGCCAAATTCTAATCCTCTAATGATAAAAAATCCTTTGAATAATCCTTTGAAACGTTCCCAAAACCATGATAAGGCCATACTAATCACAAAAGCATGGGTGTAAAAAAGAAAGTCTCTGTCGCCATCTGAATTAAAAAGAGGATTATTATAATCTGCAAAAAGATTTGGGAAAAATTTGATCGCTAAAAATAATCCTCCGTAACTTACAAAGAACAATAACATGCCTGCTATTACTCCAGAAAACAACATTTTCTTCATATATTAAAAAATTAAATGGTTTGATTTTATATCATTAGATGATGATATCTGTATTAAAAAGCATCACCAGAAATTAATATTCCCGCTAAATTGAATAAAATTTAAACGATTTGATGTGTCGGTCATCATTTTTAAAAATGACCATAGACATGTATTTTTTTCGACCATAAAAAGGCGTTTTTTTTTTGCATTTTCTGATTTCTACTATTTTAAATAATGATCTCTGTCATATTTTATTCGCCCAAATTCCACTTACTTCGAGCAGGAAAAAAATATTATGAATCATACATTTCACATCCCAGTACTTGGTCTTGCTTATTCTATAGATACCCCTTTAAAAGTAGCTCGATATGGCATTTCATCGGTTTCTTCTATTGTAGATGATGTGGCAGTAGAAAGAATTAGACAATTCTATACAGAAAAAAATAACGAAATTTTTATTCCTATCCCCGCTAAAGAGCATGATAGCAGAGCAAAAAGAATTACAGTTTATTTGAATATGATGGATGCTTTGGTAAACCAACAATTTGAAGAATTAAAACAGACTACTTTTGAACCCGGTACTGAAATTACCCGCTATTTTGAGTTATTACCACAAACAGCCGACATTAAGCTTCTTTATGATAAAATGTTAACCGTTAGTGATGTTGACATAAAAAATAGCTTACAACTAGAATTACGCAACAGCTTACAAAAAGGTGCCATAGATGTAAATATTATGTCTAAAGTTGATAAAATGAACTGTAACGATGAAGGCGAAAATTTAGATGATATTTATACCGATGCGCTTGCGGCTTTAAGAGGCTTTGCAGTAAGCAACCTACGCTCGTCTGTTATCCTTTCTGCAGGGATGAATCCTAGGTTGTATAGCTATTTAGAAATTTTTAAGGATTTCCTTCCGGATGAAAATCAAGACATTAAAAAGAAGGTCATTTTAAAAGTTTCTGATTTTAGATCGGCATTGATACAAGCTAAGTTTTTAGCAAAAAAAGGAGTTTGGGTTTCTGAATTCAGAATAGAATCTGGCTTAAACTGCGGTGGTCATGCTTTTGCTACCGAAGGTTATTTACTAGGACCAATTTTAGAGGAATTTAAAAACAAAAAATTGGATATGATTGCTGAGCTTTTTGCGATGTACCAAAATGCATTACAAAACAAAGGTATAACCATAAGCAAACCACCGTTAACAAAAATTAGTGTACAAGGTGGAATTGGAACTGCAGAAGAAAACGAGTTCTTATTACAAAATTACCATTTAGATGCTACCGGATGGGGAAGCCCCTTTTTACTGGTGCCCGAAGCTACTGCCGTTGATGAAAATACTTTGTATGATTTAACTACTGCCACCGCAGATGATTTCTATATTAGTGCTTCCTCTCCACTAGGTATTCCATTTAATAATTTCAGAAAAAGTACTGGTGAAAAACAGCGTTTAGAAAGAATTGCACAGAACCGACCTGGCAGCCCTTGTACCAAAAAATTCTTGGTTTCTAATACAGAATTTACCGAAAAACCAATTTGTTTGGCTTCTAGAGAATATCAAAACTTAAAAATTAAAGAGCTAAAACAAAAAGGATTAAACGATAAAGAGTACCAAGAAAAATTTGACCAAATCACCGAAAAAGTTTGCCTTTGCGAAGGCTTGGTAAGTTCTTTCTACTTAAAAAACAACCTATTAAAAGCAAAAGAAAGTAAAGCGGTAACCATTTGCCCAGGCCCAAACATCGCCTATTTTTCGGGCACTTATTCTTTAGATGAGATGGTTAAACATATTTATGGTAAGCTTAACCTTTTACAAGGCGTTAATCGTTCTCATGTTTTTATCAATGAACTAAAATTGTATTTAGATTATTTAAAAAAAGATATCAGCATCAATATTTTGGATATGAGTGCCAAAAAAGAGAAATATTACAATAGCTTTAAAGATCAATTACAAAACGGAATTAGCTACTACCGAAATTTATTACCCACTATGCTCACCATGAAAAAAGATTTATCTGAGCAGTTTTTAAAAGAATTAGCTGAGCTTGAATTGAAATTACAAGGAATTAATTTATCGTTAAAAACTATTTAATTTTTTAAAGTATTGAAGACTAGAATAGCGCAATTTTAACAACCATTTTATTAGGTTCTTCTAAGAAATTAGAGATAAAAAAAGCCTTTAGCGATACGCTAAAGGCTTTTTGTTTTTTTTAAGTGAAAAATTTAAAAAATTATTAGAAGCAGCACCATTTATCAGACTAAAAGCTATCTCACACACCTAAAACCCATATTACTCATTCCAGAATCATAAGAACTTTTCATTCTCCTGGCTACTCTATAGCCAGAGCAATAGCTATCATTACACATATAAGAACCACCACGAGCTACTTTTTTTGGTGTATAAGGCTCGTCTGGATCATAACTATCTGATGGTCCTTTTGGATTTTTAACGCCATCAGATTTATACACGCTTTGGTAATAATCATTTCTATACCAATCTGCACACCATTCCCATACATTTCCTGCCATGTCATATAATTTATAGCCATTTTTTGAGAATGATTTTACTGGCGCCAGTTCTTTAAAACCATCAAAACCGCTATTGTTATCTGGAAAGCTTCCCTCCCACGAATTGGCTTTGGCTTTTCCAATGTTAATATGCTCATTTCCCCATGGATAGATTTTATCTTGTAAGCCTCCTCTAGCGGCAAATTCCCATTCCGCTTCGGTTGGCAACCTTTTTCCTGCCCATTTGCAATAAGCCATTGCATCGTCCCAACTCACATGTACTACCGGATAATTCTCCATTCCTTTAATATCACTTCCTTTTCCTTTTGGATGTCTCCAATTTGCTCCTTCTACCCAACTCCACCATTGCGAATAATCATTTAAATCTACCGGATGATTGGGTGGTGTAAATACCAAAGATGAAGGCACTAACCGACTTTCATCTGGTTTTGGCGTATTTGGTGGTAATTGTTTTTTTAATTCTTCCCAATCTGGTTTTTGCTCGGCGGTGGTTATGTAACCTGTGGCTGCAACAAATTTCTCAAACTGGGCATTGGTTACTTCATGTTCATCCATCCAAAAGTCATCTAAACTTACTTTATGTTTGGGGTACTCATCTTTATCTGCTTGGGCATTATCTGCTCCCATCATAAAAACGCCACCTTTT
>JBILPO010000098.1:0-6624 GCA_044373805.1 Pelobium sp. | reverse complement strand
CTCAATAATTGCTTAGCACTTATTTGAGTAACGGTAACGGGTGCTTCCAAAATTCGTTCCTCTACTCTTGATGCGGATACGATAACCTCATCAAAATTTAGAGAAGCTTCTTTAAGTTGAACTTTAACGGCAGAATTAGGACCACTTAATGTAATTTTTTGTGTCTCAAATCCAATAGAAGATATTTCCAATATGACAGGAGTTTTATCAAAATTCACATTAAGTTGAAAATTTCCGTCCATATTGGTTGAGGTTCCTGTAAAAGTACCTTGTACTTTTACACTAGCACCAATAACAGGTTCATTGCTACTTGAAGTGACTTTACCTTTCACATTTTGAGCAAAAACAGGGAAAGCCAACAAAGATAAACAGAGCATTAGTATGCCCGAGAGTAATAGTTTTTTCATTTTAAAAATTTATCGTTTATAATTGGTTTAATACTATGCAAGCATAAGACTTAAAATTAGAATAAATTTCCGATTATTCAAATTAATCAATTATTAAATTAAAAAAATCACAATAACTTTTAAAATAGCCAAGTATAATTGGCGAATTTCATATCTCAAGGCTAAATATTTAACATTTGGATATGATAAAATCATTGATGAATTAAGCAATATTGAGTAATTTTGAGATTATTTAAACAATAGCACAAGCATTTATAATCGTATTTTACCCAAAAATTATCATGAGCAACCTATATCCACTAAAATTCAAAACCATTTTTAAAGATAAAATTTGGGGAGGTGAAAAAATTAAAACTTATTTAGGTAAAGATTTCTCTCCGCTTCCTAATTGTGGCGAAACTTGGGAAATATCGGGTGTAAAAACTGACGTTTCTGTTATAGCCAATGGCCCTTTAACCGGTACAAGTTTAGCTGATTTGTTAGCCACTGAAAAAGAACACTTGGTAGGTAAAAAAGTATATCAACATTTTGGAAATGAATTTCCTTTACTGGTGAAATTTATAGATGCTAATGATGATTTATCTATTCAAGTTCACCCAAATGATGAACTGGCAAAAAAGCGTCATAATTCTTTTGGTAAAACCGAAATGTGGTATGTCATACAGGCTGATAAAGGCGCTTCATTAATATCGGGTTTTAATCAAAAACTAGATAAAGAACTTTATTTAAAGAAATTTAATGAAGGCAAATTAAATGATATTTTAAATAAAGAAGAAGTGCAAGCAGATGACGTTTTCTTTTTACCCGCCGGCAGAGTGCATACCATTGGTAAAGGTTTATTAATTGCCGAAATTCAACAAACATCAGACATCACTTATAGAATTTATGATTTTGACCGCGTAGACGATAAAGGCAATAAGAGGGAATTACATACTACAGAAGCTTTAGATGCTATTGATTATCATTATTATGAAGACATAAAAACTAATTATGAGCAAAGTAAAAACAAGGTAATTAAACTGGTTGAATGCCCCTATTTTACCACCAATGTTTTAGATTACACAAAAAATACGCAAAGAGACTATACTTCATTAGATAGTTTTGTAATTCACGTGTGTATAGAAGGCTCATACGTTTTAAACTACGGTATTGAAGAATTACCTGTAAACATGGGCGATTGCATTTTAATTCCAGCAACCACAGATAAAGTAGAGATTTCTACCACAAAAGGTTTTAAAATTTTAGAGAGTTACATCGCTTAATTTAATTTGAACATCGTTTTTGGATTGTTTTTTGCATCATCCAAAATCATGTTAAACTATGTTGATTTTATTTTAGCCTTCGTCATTATTTTAGCCATTTATCATGGATGGCGTAAAGGTTTCATCATTTGTTTTTTAGAGCTTATTGAATTAGCTGTCAGCATTTGGGCAGCTTTTTCTTTTTATTTATATGTTGCCACATTTTTAGATGATCAGTTTGGGATTATGGAAAGATGGTTATTTCCTCTATCTTTTTTTATCACGCTTTTATTGACCAGATTATTAATTGGCGCAGTAGCTTACAGATTGGTAAAAACCTTCTCCAATAAAACGCATCAAAGTTCGTTAAATAAAAGTATGGGTATATTTCCTGGAGGTATCCGAGGCGTTTTCTACTCGGCTTTATTAGCACTAATTTTTCTTTTCATCCCATTTTGGCCAGGCTTATCTTCTAAAACTAGGGAAAGTTACTTAGCTTCTTATTTTACTCAACAAATAGAGTCGGCAGATCATTTTATTGCGCCAGAAATAAGCGAAGAAATCAAACAATCTATTAGTAAGTTAACTATTGAGCCCGAATCTGACGAAACAGTTTACCTGCATTATACGGTTGCCAATCCTCTGGTAAATGAAAAATTTGAAGACCAATTACTCCAACTGGTGAACAAAGAAAGAAGAAAAGCCGGATTGAGTTTACTGGAAAAAGATATAGAAATGAGAACTGTAGCCAGAGCACATGCTAGCGATATGTTTAAAAAAGGTTATTTCTCTCATATTAACTTAGAAAATGAATCTCCTTTTGATAGGATTAAAAAATATAAGATTACTTACAAAACTGCTGGCGAAAACTTGGCGTTGGCTCAAACTGTAGAAATTGCGCATATAGGTTTAATGAACTCACCAGGGCATAGAAGAAATATTTTGAACCCTAAATTTGGCAGGTTAGGCATTGGAATTATGGATGGCGGTATTTACGGAATTATGGTTACTCAAAATTTTAGGAATTAAGAACATCATTTGGGCGTTTTAACACGCTTTTCGCTATATCTTTTTTTGTTTATCCTTCAACTCCGCTCAGGACGACAAAAAAAGGATGCCGCTTCAATCGTTAACACAAAATAAAATTTACTTAGAAAAACTTTCAAATTTATCCCAAAAACCATCTTTTGGTAAAGGCGCAAAAATTTCTACTGGCTCTTTCTTTACAGGATGAATAAACTGCAATCTTCTGGCGTGTAAACAAATGCTTTTTTTACGACTCCCTCTTGGATAACCATATTTATTATCGCCCACAATAGGACTTCCTAAAGTAGATAATTGCACCCTAATTTGATGTGGGCGACCGGTAATTGGATCTACTTCTATTAAATAATAGCCATCTAAAAAACCTAAAACTTTAAAATGAAGTTCGGCTCTTTGACTTCCTGCAACTTGCTCATCATAAGGCGTGGTAATGTTTTTCTTTGGATTTTTAACCAACCAATGCACTAAAGTACCTTCCATTTGAGATGGCTTTTGCCTTACCACAGCCCAATAGGTTTTCTTCATTTCACGTTCTTTAAACATCTTATTAATGCGGTCTAAAGCCTTAGAAGTCTTTGCAAAAAGAATAACACCACTTACCGGACGATCTATACGATGAACAACGCCTAAAAATGCTCCATTTGCTTTATCATACTTTTGGGCGATGTAAGCTTTCACCATTTCATCTAATGATGGATCTCCGGTATCATCACTTTGCACTATCCAACCCGCTTTTTTATAAACGGCAATTAAATGATTGTCTTCAAAGAGAATGTCTTTATCTGTTATTTTATAGAAATCTGGTGCTAACATGTGTTTCATAGTAGTAATGCCTTGAGTTAATTAAACCTGATTGCAGCGGATACCGGCCTTGTGGCTAAAGCCTGTGCAGTATAAGCAAAAAGCGGGGCTATCTTAACTTTCTTGGATGAATTTGCTTTTCTAATAAAACTAATATTGTTCTTTTTCATTTGGGAAATCGCCACTTTTTACATCCTTAATATAAGATTGAACGGCTCCATTAATTTGATCAAACATATTTAAATATTGACGTAAAAACCTTGGCGTAAAGCCTTTGGTTAAACCAATCATATCATTTACGACCAAAACCTGTCCATCGCAACTAGAGCCCGCACCAATTCCGATGGTTGGAATATGAACGCTTGCAGTGACTTCTTTGGCTAATGAAGCTGGAATTTTCTCTAGCACTACCGAGAAACAACCTGCATCTTGCAATCTTTTAATATCGGTTTTCAGTTTATCAGCTTCGGCTTCTTCTTTGGCTCTTACGGTGTAAGTTCCAAATTTATAAATAGATTGAGGTGTTAAACCCAAGTGTCCCATCACAGGTATACCTGCAGCTACAATACGTTCTATAGATTCGGCCACTTCTGCACCGCCTTCTAATTTAACGGCGTGGGCACCTGCTTCTTTCATAATTCTGATGGCAGAAATTAAAGCTTCTTTAGAGTTTCCTTGGTAAGAGCCAAAAGGCAAATCTACCACCACTAGGGCTCTTTTTGTGCCTCTAATTACAGATGCTGCATGATAAATCATTTGATCTAAGGTGATGGGCAATGTGGTTTCATGTCCTGCCATTACCATAGAAGCCGAATCGCCGACTAAAATAATATCTATTCCGCCTTCATCAACCACACGAGCCATAGAAAAATCATAAGCAGTAAGCATGGCAATTTTCTCGCCTTTATTCTTCATTTCCTGCAATATGTGTGTGGTAATTCTTTTGACTTCTTTATGAACAGACATAATTTAAATTTTGATTTATTTTATTTACGATGCCAAAGTTAGAAAAATGATTGCGCTTTAAAATTTAAAATGAAGCTTTATGTGTCATAATTCATTTAAATAATCTAAATTTGCATCCCGAGATGAAACATAAGAACATTCTTATTTCCTCACATTACATCACGGAATTGAGTTTTTTAAAACTTACTATTCTAGCCTCCCCTATTTCTCAAATTTTTAATCATTTTAAAGTTATTCAAAAATAATGAACGCATACTACACCAAATTACCGGCAGTACTTCTTTTAGCAGACGGAACAGTTTTTTATGGCAAGGCAGCCGGAAAAATTGGAACTACCACCGGAGAAATTTGTTTTAACACCGGTATGACGGGTTATCAAGAGGTTTTTACTGATCCCTCTTATTTTGGACAAATTATGGTGACCACCAATACGCATATTGGAAATTACGGCATCAATGAAAACGAATCTGAATCGGAAAGCATAAAGATTGCTGGTTTGGTTTGTAAAAATTTCAATATCCCATTTAGCAGAAAACAAGCTGATCAATCTATTCAAGATTATTTTCAGGATGAACATATTGTGGGTATTTCTGATGTAGACACGAGAGAAATTGTGCGTCATATTAGGGATAAAGGTGCGATGAATGCCATTATTTCTTCGGAGATTTTAGATATTGAGGAGTTGAAAAAGAAGTTAGCTGAAGTGCCTTCTATGGATGGTTTAGAGCTTTCATCACAAGTAAGCACCAAGGAATCTTATTTTATTGGTGATGAAAATGCAACTGTTAAAGTTGCTGTTTTAGATTTAGGAGTAAAGAAAAATATTTTAAGAAATTTTGCCGAAAGAGGTGTTTATGCGAAGGTTTTTCCTGCAAAAACATCTTTTACAGAAATGGAAGAATGGCAACCCAATGGTTATTTTATTTCTAATGGACCCGGAGATCCATCGGCAATGTCTTACGCAATTGATACGGTAAAAGAAATTTTAGCTGCAGATAAACCCTTGTTTGGAATTTGTTTAGGTCACCAATTGTTGGCTCAGGCTAATGGAGTTGGCACAATAAAAATGTTTAACGGACATAGAGGTTTAAACCACCCGGTTAAAAACATTATAAAAGACCATTGCGAGGTAACTTCTCAGAACCACGGTTTTGGTGTAATTGCTGATGAGGTTAAAAAATCTGATAAAGTAGAAATCACTCACATTAACCTAAACGATCAATCTATTGAAGGGATTAGAGTGAAAGGGAAAAATGCTTTCTCGGTTCAATATCACCCAGAATCTTCTCCAGGTCCGCATGATTCAAGATACTTATTTGATGATTTTGTAGCGATGTTGTAGGTTATAGCTTAGTATAATTAACTTTAATGATGTCAAAGCCTAATTCGAGAACCTTTTTTGAAGATCAAACTTTTAAAGATTTAGATTTTAGCAAACAAGCTTTTTTGAAAGGCGAATATGAGCATTGCAAATTTGTGAACTGTAATTTTGCTAAAGCAGATTTACATCAAATTTCTTTTACAGATTGTGATTTTGAGAATTGTGATTTAAGTCTGGCTAATCTTAGTCAAACTGCTTTTAAAACGATAAAATTTAAAGATTGCAAACTTTTAGGCTTGCATTTTAACCACTGTAATACCTTCTTATTAGCTTTAGATTTTGAAAATTGCAAACTCAATTTATCTTCCTTTTATCAATTAAAATTGAAGAATACTCGGTTTAAAAACTGTACACTCCACGAAGTAGATTTTACCGAAGCTGATTTAAAAGAAGTCAATTTTAATAATTGTGATTTATTGGATGCCAAATTTGAGAACACTAATTTAGAAAAAGCCGATTTTAGGACTGCTTTTAATTATTCCTTTAACCCTGATTTAAATCAAATTAAAAAAGCAAAATTTGCAGTGCAAGGTTTAGCTGGTTTATTACTGCATCATCAAATTATGATTGAAAACTGAAAGTTTATTACCATGTAATGGATGATTGATTGAGGATTATTACTCCAAAGCCAAAAACTTCATTACCGCTTTAATCTCGCCATAAGAAACATCATTTCCTAAGGCGGCTTTGGTATCATTCATAGAAGTAGGTTTGTTTTCTAAGATGTATTCCTGTATTCTTTCAACCTTACTTTTATCCATAAAATCATAAATATTTACCTCGG
>JBILPO010000097.1:0-6654 GCA_044373805.1 Pelobium sp. | reverse complement strand
ACACCTTTAAACTCGTCTTCTTTTAATTCCTGAATGGCTTCGTCCAAAATCTTATGGTACATATCAAAACCAATTTCGGCAATAAAACCACTTTGCTCTGCACCTAATAGGTTTCCGCTTCCGCGGATATCTAAATCTCGCATAGCCACATTAAAACCACTTCCCAAATCAGAAAACTCCTCAATAGCACTTAATCTTTTTCTTGCTTCTGGAGTTAAAGTTGATAACGGCGGACTTAACAAATAGCAAAAAGCTTTTTTGTTAGAACGCCCCACCCTGCCTCGCATTTGGTGTAAATCGCTCAAGCCAAACATGTGGGCATGGTTGATTAACATGGTATTTGCATTTGGCACATCTAAACCGGCTTCTATAATGGTGGTAGCCACTAAAACATCGTATTTACCGTCAATGAAAGCCAGCATAATATCTTCTAACTGATCGCCTTCTAACTGCCCGTGAGCTATCGCGATTTTAGCCTTTGGAACTAATTTTTGAATCAATCCACCTAATTGCCTTAAATCTGCTACTCGGTTATGAATAAAGAAAACTTGTCCATCTCTATCCAATTCAAATTCTACCGCTTCCTTAATCAACTTTTCGTTAAAAACATGTAATTCTGTTAAAACGGGTTGCCTGTTAGGTGGTGGCGTTTGCATAATGGATAAATCCCTAGCACCCATTAAAGAGAAGTGTAATGTTCTGGGAATTGGGGTAGCCGTTAATGTTAAAGTATCTACATTGGCTCTAAATTGCTTTAGTTTTTCTTTAACGGTAACCCCAAACTTTTGCTCTTCATCAATAATTAAAAGACCTAAATCTTTAAATTTTACGTCCTTACTTACCAGTTTATGCGTTCCTATAATGATATCTACTTTACCCGCTTTTAATGCTTCTAAAGTGTCTTTTACTTGTTTTGATGATTTAAATCTGTTGATATAATCTATCCTAACGGGGAAATCAGCTAATCTTTCGTTAAAAGTTTTATAGTGCTGCATAGCCAAAATGGTGGTCGGTACTAAAATAGCGACTTGCTTACCATCTGTTGCGGCTTTAAAAGCTGCCCTTATGGCAATTTCTGTTTTTCCGAAGCCCACATCACCACAAACCAATCTATCCATTGGGTGCGGAGATTCCATATCCTTTTTTACATCGGCTGTAGCCTTTTCCTGATCTGGCGTGTCTTCATAAATAAAAGAAGCTTCTAATTCATTTTGCAAATAGGTATCTGGCGAGAAAGCCATTCCCATTTGAGTTTTACGCAAAGCATAAAGTTTAATCAGGTCGCGGGCAATATCTTTAACTTTTTTTTTTGTAGTTTTCTTCAGTTTATCCCAAACATCTGTCCCCAATTTATGCATTTTAGGGACGTGGCCATCTTTTCCGGTATATTTAGAAATACGGTTTAGGGAGTTGATATTTACATACAACAAATCATTATCGGCATAAACCAATCTAATCATTTCTTGCACTTTATCATTTACCGTCACCTTTTCTAAACCAGCATATTTTCCAATTCCATGGTCTATATGGGTAATATAATCCCCTGGTTTTAGGTCTCTCAATTCTTTTAAAGTGATCGCCTGAGAGCGGGCATAACCTCGCTTCAATTTATATTTATAAAACCTATCAAATATTTGATGATCTGTATAACAAGCTATTTTTTGTTCGTAATCTATAAATCCTTCTCTGATAGAAATATTGATGGGTGAAAACTTCACCGTTTTATCTAAATCATCAAAAATGGCAAATAAACGCTCTTGTTGTTTTGACGAATCTGTTAAAATGAAGTTGCTGATTTTTAGCCCTTCATTTTGTTTGATGTTATGGATAAGCAAGGTAAAATCTTTGTTGAAAGATGGTTGTGGCCTTGCATCGAAATTAATTACGGTGGTGGCGTGGTAAAAAAACTGCTTTCCAAATTCTACCACCGGAAAATCATTCAGCTGATCTGAAATCATTTTTTCATCAGTAAAAGCAAATTTAGGATCAATCCAATCTGGGTTTTGCTGCTTTTGCTCGGCAGATAAAGCTTTCCATAATTCGGTAGACTTTTTATAACCTGCTTTAATCACATCGAGTGTAAACTCTACATCTTTAAACCAAACAATGGCATCTTTATCCAAAAATTCTAATATAGAAATATTACTTTCTGTTAAAAATTTAGCCTGCACATTGGGTACAATCGTAATTGATTTTACTTGTTCTACCGAAAGCTGACTTTCTATTTCAAAAGTTCTGATGGTTTCTATATGATCGCCAAAAAACTCAATTCTGTAGGGTAAATCATGAGAGAAAGAAAAAATATCTACAATGCCCCCTCTAACAGAAAACTGTCCTGGTTGATAAACAAAATCAGTACGGTCAAAATCATAATCAATTAAAAATTCATTAATAAAATCAATGCTAAGCTTATTATTAATAGAAATTTCTAGGGTGTTTTTAATAAGAGAATTTCTGTCAATTACTTTTTCTGCTAAGGCTTCGGGGTAGGTTACAATGAGGTTTCCAAATTCCGTAGCATGATTTAGATCATTTAAAACCTCGGCTCGCATGAGTACATTTGCAGAGTCTGTTTGGGTAAAGTCGAAAGATTTTCTGTAAGAAGATGGAAAAACCAACACCGCTTTATCCATTAAACTCTCTAAATCTGCCTGAAAGTAATTGGCTTCTTCTCTATCTGGCAGTACAAAAACCATATTGCTATGATTTAAAAAATAAAGAGCCGCAGCAGCAAATGCATCTAAAGAACCTATTAAGCCTTTTAACTGAACTCTTGTATTTTTTGATTGAACAACTTTTGCCAAAGCAAGTATTCGCTCATCAGTTTTATATAAATCTAATATCTCTTTAATATTCATTTACGGTTATTGCTGCAAATATAACTATTGACAAGGTAAACCAATATAGAAGATAAAAGTTGGCAATAAAATTGATAAATCTTATATTTAATTAACAATTTCTACAAATTTAAAAAATTATGAAAAACGCCATCGTATCAGGAATAATTATTAGTATAGTATCAATTATTTGGATAATTTTTTTACACCTATTGGATTTTGACCCTCTTCACACTGAAGCTACTAAATTTGGCTGGTTTGAGTATACTACTCTCTTAATTCCAGTTTTAGGATTATTTTTAGGCATCCGACAACTTAAGAAAAAACAAGACGGAAAACTCAATTTCATTGAGGGTATATTTGAGGGATTTAAGATCTTAGCTGTGGCTGCTGTTCTTTCAGGAACATTTCTAACCATTTACTTAAACATTTATCCAAAAGATTTGGCTTTTGATTATATGGAGAAAATCTTTGCATTACTTACTCTTGGATTATTATCCACTTTAGCTAACTCTTTGTTATTAATGAATACAACTCCTGAAGATTTATAATGTTGAAGACATACTTAAAAAAAGCACCCCTAGAACTCCTTTTTTTCACAACAGCATTGGTGTGTTTATTTTTTTTAGACACCAATAAACCTCATTTTTCTTTATGCCCATTAGCGGCTGCGGGATTTGATTTTTGCCCGGGCTGTGGTTTAGGACGTTCTATCTATCATTTAATGCATTTAGAATTTCATCAATCGTGGACAATACATCCTTTAGGTTTTTTTGCATTTATTGTAATAATTCATAGAATTTTTACTCTAACATTAAATCAAATCAAGCTTTTTAAACCGTTAAAACCATGAATATAAATTACTTATTTAATTTCTCTAACATCACTGTTGAAGAAATGATGTATCTAAAAGAATTAATTGCAAACTTAAATGAAGAAGAGCAAAAAACTTTTGCCATGATTTATTCTGGAAAAAGAAGAGATCCTCAGCATTTGCTATTGTTTGCTATTTTGGGATTTTTTGGAGTCGCAGGCGTTCAACGTTTTGTAACCAACCAAATAGGCATGGGAATTATATACTTTTTAACCGCCGGTTTGTGCTTTATAGGAACTATTATTGACTTAGTAAACTACAAAAGCTTGGCTAATGAGTACAACCATAAGATGGCATTAGAAACCAGAAAATTTATGGAAATGATGAACCAAAATAATTTTCCAAAATCCTACTAACGGATTGTACGCACATTTTATCAGAATAATTTAAAATTGCGCTATTATCTTTTAAATTTGAAACGATGACCGTTAAAGAAATTACTCAATATTTAGAAGAAATTGCCCCACTTAATTACCAGGAAAGCTATGATAATGCCGGATTAATAGTAGGCTCTTTAGATAAAGAAATAAGCAAAGCCCTTATTAGTTTAGACTGTACTGAAGAAATAGTTGACGAAGCCATTGCAAACCAATGCGACATTATTATTTCCCATCATCCTATTGTATTTAAGGGTTTAAAAAAGTTTAATGGCAATAATTATGTAGAAAGAGTAATTATTAAAGCTATAGAAAATAAAATAGCCATTTATGCTATCCACACCAATTTAGATAGTGTTTTAAATGGCGTAAACGGAAAAATTTGCGAAAAAATAGGGCTCATAAATTGTAAAATTTTATCTCCAAAAACTGGCTTACTCAAAAAATTAGTGTTTTTTGTGCCGCTAAAAAATGCAAATGAAGTAAGGAATGCAGTTTTTGAGGCGGGTGCTGGTAGCATTGGCAATTACAGCGAATGCAGTTTTAATACTCACGGGCAAGGCACTTTTAAAGCAAGTAACCAAGCTCAACCTTTTGTAGGCGAAATCAATAAATTGCATGAAGAAAATGAAATGCGGGTAGAAGTGATTTATCCGGCCCCAGCTGAAAAGAAAATTATGACCGCTTTATGGTCAAATCATCCTTATGAAGAAGTTGCTTATGATATTTATGCTTTAGAAAATAACCATCAACAAGTTGGATCTGGAATGATTGGCGAACTAGAAACAGAAATTTCTGGTATAGATTTTCTTCATCAATTAAAAGAAAAAATGGACTTATCTGTTATCCGACATACAAAAATATTAAACAAAAAAATAAAGAAAATAGCTGTTTGCGGTGGTTCAGGAAGCTTTTTATTACCCAAAGCTATTCAGGCTAAAGCCGATATTTTTATCACCGCAGATTTTAAATATCATGAGTTTTTTGATGCCGATGAAAAAATACTAATTGCCGACATTGGACATTTTGAAAGTGAGCAGTTTACACAAGAATTACTATTAGAAATAATTACAAAAAAATTTCCTAACTTTGCGGTCCGTTTAACAGGAAATAATACAAACCCAATAAAATATTTGTCTTAATGGAACAAACCGTAGAACAAAAGCTTGAAGCTTTATACGAGCTACAGACTATCCACACTAAAATTGATAAAATCCGTCAGACACGTGGGGAACTTCCAATGGAAGTAGCAGATTTAGAAGATGACGTTGCCGGATTAGAAACTCGTATCCAAAAAATCAAAACTGAATTAGATGATTTAGAAGATTCGATTGTGAATCGTAAAAATATCATCAAAGAATCTCTGGCTTTGGTTAAAAAGTATGAGACGCAGCAAAACAACGTAAAAAACAATCGTGAATTTGATGCAATTTCTAAAGAAATTGAGATTCAAGGTTTAGAGGTTCAAGTTTGCGAGAAAAAAATCAAGGAATATCAGTTTGATATTAACAACAAAACTGAGGTTTATGATAAAGCACTTTCTGATTTAGAAGAAAGAAAAAGCGATCTTGAAATTAAAAGAACTGAATTAGCTAACATCACTTCTGAAACTGAAAAAGAAGAAGCGGTTTTGATTAAGGATGCAGAAAAAGCTGAAGAAAAAATTGATGCTCGTTTAAAAGTGGCTTACAACCGTTTAAGAGGAAACTTTAAAAATGGTTTAGCGGTGGTAACTATTGAGCGTGATTCTTGCTCAGGATGTTTTAACCAAATCCCGCCTCAACGTCAGTCAGATATTCGCCAACGCAAAAAAGTAATTGTTTGCGAGCATTGTGGTAGAATTTTAGTTGACGAGACTATGGCCGAAGATATTAAAAACGTTGCAATTACAGTTTAATCATCTTTTTTCATAACTAACTCTAAATAAGCATACCGCTTTAATAGAATAAAAATTAGATAGCATTATGGTTTTCCATGATGCTATTTTTTGTTTTAGAAGTTTGTGATTTTTCTTAGTCGCATTCCATTTGGTATTCGCACAAATTATTTACCAATCTATTTAACAACTAACCTAAAACCTCTTCTAAAATAATATGCGATTTGATTTCGCCCATGCTATCAATATGTAAAGAATAATAATCTATCACTTTTTGGAGCAGGTATTTTCTGGATGCCGAGCTTAACTTAATTTCTAAAAAATCATCCATAGAGTTGCGGAGAATTTGCAACCAATCTGCCCTATATTTTTCTTCAATAAAAAAAAGATGTAGCGGTTGTTTATGTACAAATACGCCATTTTTTAAATCGAAAAAAGGAGTGGAATCTGCATAGCTCATATCTGGATAAAAACCTAAAAAACGAGTGAGTTTCATCAAAAATATTAAATGAAAATTTGCAATTCCTTTTTCAGTATGATCTAATAACTCTATGCTCTTGGCTATAAACTCAAACATAACCTCGTCCTCATGTTCTTGTTTTAAAGATTTGTATATCATTTCATTAATAAATAAAACCAAAGAACTTTTTACAATATCATAAGGAATACTTTGCAAAATAGGTTCGCTGC
>JBILPO010000096.1:0-6664 GCA_044373805.1 Pelobium sp. | reverse complement strand
TATTGTTCTTGAATAGCTTTTTGTTGCTCTGTCATATTTTTAGGCAATTTGCCTGTTAAAATTACCTCTACCGGTAAAATGGCTATGGTTTTATCTTCCATAGAATTTTGACTTAAAAAAGTTTTATTGTTATATACGCTATTGTTGCAAGAAATAAAAAGTATGCTAGTGAAAAGTGCTATTGATAAATGGCTATATTTCTTCATGTTTATTTTCTTTATCATTAAAAGACGAATGATTAATATGAAAAGTTACAAGGTTTTAAAAAAATAAAAAAGAAAGTTAGTAGATTCTTTTGGCTTCTATTACCACTTTTTGCTCTTTATAATCAGTGCAAAAGAATAAATAAATATCTCCGCCATCTTTAATCTTAAATGTTTTCTTGATTTCATCTGGCTTAAGATGGAAATTTCTAGTGACTACATTTGCTTTAGGGAGTAATTTACTAGCTCTAAAATTTTGAAAAAGTGTAGTTTTAATAACTTCAAAAGTTTTACCTGCAAAGTTTTCTACTTTGGTTTCTGAGGTATATAAATGCGTGTGCTGATGTATTTTATCTACCTCGAATTTTTGAGTGACGGATTTAAAAAAACCAGCTTTTAAAATTGCGGCATCGGGTTCGTATAAATAAGTCTTTAAAGGCTTGGCTTTAATTTCGATTGCTTTTTCTTCGGCGTAAGAAAAAGGATAAACTCTTTCTTGCTTTTGATTCAACAAAGCGCAATATATTTTAGGTTCAGCTACTTGAGTGGGAGTTAAAATAAATATCAACTCTTTACATTCATTATTTACACTAATGATATGAACTTCAGCAACATTTTTTAATTCGTTAATTCCAGCACTAATATCTAACATTGGCGCTGCTTTTATCAATACTTTTTTAGCCTTTTTAAGATATAGCGATAGGCTTTCTATTACATTCGGCTCGCAATCTTTAAACAAGAAAACACGGCTACTTTCTGCTCTTCTAGAAGGATCAATATAAAGGGTATCTACTTTTTCTTGTTTTGTTAAAAAGTCTTTGCTATTTCCTAAAACACATTGTAAGTTATTTATTCCTAATGCTTGTGCATTGTGTTTAACAATAGCAGAAAGTTGTTCATTCATCTCGCAGTGATAAACAGTATTAGCTTTCTTAGCAAAGTAATAGTCATCAACGCCGTAACCGCCTGTTAAATCTATTAAATTGCCCGTTCCAATGAAGCTGACTTTGTATTTTGCGGTGATTTCTGATGAGGCCTGTTCTAAATTTAATTTAGGAGGAAAGATGATATTTTTGGTGTTAAACCATGTGGGTAATTTCTTTTCGGCTTTGTTTTTCCCGTCTATTTGTATGGCTAATTCTTGTATGCTTACATCAAGAAAAGGAGAACCTTTTAAAATGAGTTTTTGCAAATCTGTTTTCAGGTTTTTTTGAATAAAATCCTGAACTTCTGATTTTAAAATGTTTTTATTGATGAGGTTATTCATCTTTTAAAACAAATTGAGCTGTATTTCTACTGCGTTGCTCCAAATAAATTTTGCTAGTAATGTATTTTTTGACGCTATCTTCATCTGCATGTCGGATGGTAATTAATTTTAAATCGGTGTTAAACCTAATTTTAAAATCATTTCTCATCTCATTTTTTAGATGCTCAAACTTGGTTTCATCAAAATCAAAACTAGCCGAAAAGCTTAAAGCCGAGATTTGCAAGGTATTCACTTTGATATTTACATCGGCGAAAGCCTTAAAAATATCTCTTAAATGGTTTTCTGTAATAAAAGATAAATCACGGGTACTTAAAGTAACCAATAGTTGATTTTTCTTTACAATAATAATAGGGGTGACGATTTCTATAACAGCTTCTTTAATAACGGTTCCGTCTTCTGAAGGGGTTAAAAAAGGCTTTACATATAATGGAATGTGCTTATTTTGTAAAGGTTTAATGGTTTTAGGATGGATAACCGTTGCGCCATAATAAGTCATTTCTATGGCTTCTTCGTAAGAAAGTTCATCAAATTTAATACAGTCTGAAAACAGTTTAGGGTCGGCATTTAAAATTCCAGGCACATCTTTCCAAACGGTAACGGCGGTAGCATTTAAGCAGGATGCAAAAATAGCAGCGGTAAAGTCAGAACCTTCTCTGCCTAAAGTGGTGGTGAAGTTTTCTGAAGTATTACCAATAAAACCTTGGGTAACGCCAATTTGATTTTGAAGAATTTGAGGAATATTTTTTTGAATGAGTTGTTCTGTTTTAGCCCAATCAATTTTCCCTTCTCGGTAAGTATTATCTGTTTGGATATAAGAACGAGCATCCAACCAAAGGCCTGGGATGCCAGCTAAATTTAAATAATGACTAATAATACGGGTAGAAACCAATTCGCCAATAGAAACCATTTGATCGTAAATAAAATCATAACCATCTACAGGTTGGTCTTCTATTATCCAGTCTATTTCTACAAAAGTATTACTGATGTCGTTAAAAACAGGATGATTTGGGTTTTCAAATAATTGATGTAAAATCTCAAAATGATAAGTTTTAATTTCTTCAAATATTTCATTTACATCATCTTGTTGATGAAAATAACTATGAGCGAGTTTCTCTAAAGCATTGGTGGTTTTACCCATTGCAGAAATCACAATTAACAGTTGTTCTGATGAATTAGATTTTACAATTGCTGTAAGATTTTTTATCCCTTCGGCATCTTTAACAGAAGCTCCTCCAAATTTAAATACCTGCATTTATATTGTTGTATGTAATAATTATTGCTTAAAATTAGAAAGCTTGAGTTTGATTTTTTGAGAGGGAAGCGTTTAGCCAACCATCTTCTAAATGGGCATTGTACTTGTTGTAAAAATTAATTGCCGGTTGGTTCCAGTCTAAAACTTGCCAAACAACGCCAACGTAATTTTTATCTTTAGCTTCTTTTAAAACTCGCTCAAACAAAATTTTACCAATTCCTTGGCCACGCATATTTTCTGTGACGATAAAATCTTCCAAATATAATCTGCAGCCTTTCCAGGTAGAATAGCGAATGTAGTATAATGCAAAACCTTCTATGTTACCATCTTTTTCTGCAACAAAGGCTTTCCAAACCGGGTTTTCGCCAAAGCCAGCATCCTCAAAAGCTGCTAAGGTTACGGTTACTTCTTCAGGAGCCTTTTCATAAAGCGCTAATTCATGGATCAACGTTAACATTCTTGGGCAGTCTTCTTTTACCGCAAAGCGGATATTGATGTTCATATTATTCTTCTTCCTGATTTTTAAAATGTTTGATCACTCGTTCGCCAAAAATATCGCTACCAATTCTTACTAAAGTAGAACCTTGTTCTATAGCTATTTTATAATCGGCAGACATGCCCATAGAGATTTCTTTAAATGAAGGTTCGTTTTTGAAATAAGCTATTTTTAATCCTTCAAATAGGGTTCTTAATTCGTAAAACTCATCATTAATTTGTTTCTGATTTTCGGTATTGGTAGCTATACCCATTACACCAACAATTCTGATGTTTTTAAGCTGCGTATATTCTTGAGATTCTAAGAGCTCAATTACTTCATCAAAACCTAAACCATATTTAGTTTCTTCATCAGCAATATAAACCTGTAAAAGACAATCAATTACTCGGTTATTTTTTTCTGCTTGTTTATTAATCTCTGTTAATAATTTGAGACTATCTACAGAATGAATTAAGGATATAAAAGGGGCAATGTATTTTACTTTATTGGTTTGTAAATGCCCAATTAAATGCCATTCTATATCTTTTGGTAATTGCTCATACTTATTTGCCAATTCCTGAACCTGGTTTTCACCAAAAATTCTTTGTCCGGCGTTGTAGGCTTCCATTAAATCTTCTATCGGTTTGGTTTTAGAAACAGCAACCAATCTTACGTTTACGCTTTCTATCTCTGTTTTAAAAGCTTTAATATTATCTGTAATGCTCATTAATGCGTAATTTTATGCGAATATTTGTCAAAAATACAAATGATTTACTTTGTGTAGGGCTTATCTTAAAAATATAACAAAATAGCTCGTCACATTTTTAATTAAACTGTTTATGTTGAATAAAAAACTTTCGGCTTTGTTTGGTGTCTTTATCTTTTTTATTTCTTGTCAGGGAGAGAAGGCTCCGGCAGGCATTATTGAAAAAGATAAAATGATAGGAATTTTTGTTGACATGCATATTTCTGATTCTTATTTATATCAGATACAAAATACAGATACGATGTTAATGCAAGCTAAAAGCAGGTATAATTATATATTTAAGAAACACGCCATAGATTCGGCAAAGTTTAGCAATAGCTTAAATTATTATAGTTTAAACCCTAAAGAGCTTGATGAAATGTACCAAAAGGTGGTGGATAGTTTAGAAGGCTTAGAAAAAAGCTTAAAACCAAAACCAAAAGTACTGCGAAAACCAAAACCAAAAGCTAAAAAAGTTAAATGATTTACCCCTTAAATAGTCTTCAAAAATTAGGTTTTGAGGATATTAAAATTGCCATAAGAAATTTTTGTATCAGTGAAATGGGACGTGGAATGGTTGATAAAATCCAGTTCATGAGCAACTATGATCAGATTAATAAGTTTCTTAGACAAACGTCTGAATTTAAAAGCATTCTAGAAAACGACCAGCCTATTCCTATTCAAAGTTTTTTTGACATTAAGAAAATTGCTGAAAAAGCAAAAATAGAAGGCACTTTTTTAAGCGAAGACGAAGCTTTTCAAGTTTACAGTTCTTTGCAAACCGTATTTGCCGTAATTAGGTATTTTGAAGAAAGAACAGGCTTATATCCAAATTTAGAAGCTTTATTTGAGCACTTACCTATTGAGAAAAATATTCTTAAACATATAGAGGCCGTAATTGATGTGAAGGGAAAAATTAAACCCAATGCATCTAGATTACTTTCAGAAATTACCACTGCTATAGCTAAAGCCGAACAAGAAGCTCGGAAAAAGATAGATCAGATTTATAAGAATGCACAGGCAAATAATTGGGCTGCAGATGGCAGTTTAACGGTTAGAGATGGCCGAATTTGTATTCCAATTTTAGCAGAAAACAAAAGAAAAGTTAAAGGATTTGTACATGATGAATCATCATCAGGGCAAACCGTTTTTATAGAACCCGAAGAAGTTTTTAGTTTAAACAACAAAATACGTGATTTAGAATTTGATAAGCGCAGAGAGATTATCCGTATTTTAACAGAGCTCACCAACCAATTAAGGCCTTATGTGCCTATATTATTGTCTTATCATGGCTTTTTAACCAAGTTAGATTTTGTAAGGGCAAAAGCATTATTTGCGATTAAAATTGAAGCTAATATGCCGGTTTTACTCAAAGAAGCTAAACTTAAACTCATTAATGCCAAACATCCATTATTGCTTTTAAGTCACAGAGAAAGTGGCAAGCCAGTGGTTCCTTTAAATATGCATCTAGATGATCAAGTGCGTATTTTGCTAGTTTCAGGACCTAATGCAGGGGGTAAATCTGTAGCCATGAAAACCGTTGGCTTATTGCAAATTATGGTGCAGGCGGGTTTATTAATTCCGGCCGCAGCCGAATCTGAAGTGGGTATTTTTAAGCAGCTTTTTGCTGATATAGGCGACGATCAATCTATAGAAAGTGATTTGAGTACTTATAGTGCACATCTATCTAAAATGAAATACTTTACAGAGCATGCCTCTGGCAAAACCTTAATTTTAATTGATGAGTTTGGAACAGGAACAGATCCACTTTTTGGTGGCCCCATTGCCGAAGCTGTTTTAGAGCAAATTAACCAAAAGAAATCTTTTGGGATGATTACCACTCACTATTCAAATTTGAAACTATTTGCCAATAGTGCTGCAGGTTTAGAAAACGCATCTATGGTTTTTGATAATGTGAATCTTAAGCCTATGTACATGTTAGAAATGGGTAAGCCGGGGAGTTCTTATGCTTTTGAAATTGCACAAAAAATAGGATTGTCTCCGCATTTAATTGCCTTAGCAAAAAGTAAAATTAGCGTTCAACAAAGAAAGGTTGATACTTTATTAGTTGATTTAGAAAGAGATAAAAAAGAGGTTTTTGATAGCAAAATAGAGCTAGATAAGCAGCAAAGAAAATATAAATCGCTATTGGCAGAAAACGAAACCCTAAAGGCTTATTATGACGAGAACAAGCGTAATTTAATTAGAGAAGCCAAGCTTGAAGCTCAGCAAATCATAAAAAACGCCAATAAGTTAGTAGAAAACACCATTTCTGAAATTAAGGAGGTGAAAGCCGATAAGGTTAAAACACAAGCTTTACGGGCGCAACTACAGGAAGCTTTAAAGGTAAATGAGATTAAACCTGTGCAAAAGCCTAAGACAGAAATTAGTCAGGATGAAATTGTAGCAGGTGATTGGATTAAAATGCTTGATTCTGATAATCTAGCTCTGGTTTTAGAAGTAGCAAAAGATAATTTAATTGTTGCTTTTGGCGAGTTAAGATCTGTAGTAAAAAAGAAAAGGGTAGAGAAAGTTGCTAACAAGCAAGTGCCAAAAGAGGTAAAAAGGTTTGGAACTTCTTCCTACACAGATTCTGCAGCAAGTTTTTCGCCAGAAATAGATTTAAGAGGAAAAAGAGGGGAAGATGCCGTTGCAGAATTAGAACGTTATTTTGATAGGGCAGTAATGTTTGGTTTCTCTTCCTTTAAAGTGATACATGGAA
>JBILPO010000002.1:0-21698 GCA_044373805.1 Pelobium sp. | reverse complement strand
ATTTTTAAATTAGCAACCGGTAGCATGTAATCTGAAAACAAAAATGCACCAATTCCCAAAAACGTAATTAAAACAAATAAAGGAGCCATTGCTCTTTGTAGTGATATACCAGCAGATTTTATAGCAACCAGCTCGTAATTCTCACCCAAGTTTCCAAATGTCATGATGGAGGAAAGAAGAATAGAAAGAGGCAATGCCATAGC
Source organism: Pelobium sp. (assembly GCA_044373805.1). Classification (GTDB taxonomy): domain Bacteria; phylum Bacteroidota; class Bacteroidia; order Sphingobacteriales; family Sphingobacteriaceae; genus Pseudopedobacter. The sequence goes on along the minus strand of JBILPO010000002.1, from coordinate 21,495 downwards.
CACATTGGTAGCCGAGGCATACATTAATAGCTGCAAAATTACATACCATTCAAAACCTTTTCCTATTAAATCATCTATGTATTTAAATAGAAAAAGCATTAGCAGTAAAAACATCACAATAAAAAAAGTGACGATAAACGGCCTTATGAATGCTCTTAATAATAGAAGATGAATTTTTTTCACTTTGCTAAATTAGCAAAAAATCAGGCCCCAATTACACTTAAAAGACCCTCTATTTGAATATTCCAAATCAACTGACGGTCTTTTAAATTTTCTTCTAAAGCAAAATCAGTAACTACTAAAGCTACATCGTTTGTTAACTCATCTTTCACAATTTCTAATTCAAAATAAGTATAAGGCTCATCATCAATCCAATGAAATTTTACTAATTTATTTTCCTTGAAAGATAAAAGCTTTGCTTTTTGCTCTTCACCATCGTCCCAAATAAAATTATAAACGTGGTCTCTTACGCGTACATCATCAGAAAACCATTGCGCTAAGCCATTGGGTTCGCTAATAAAATTATAAAGTATTTTAGGAGAAGATCTAATTTCGTATTCCAGAACAAATTTTAACTTTTCGGCCATGTATAAATATTTATAAAAGATTAAACTTGAAAAAATTTCTAACCTTCTTTTTCTAAAGGAAAGTAATTTAGTCTATAAATGCAACTCAATTTTTAAAACCTATTGCTTGATTAATTCAATTGTACTAATAATAATTGGTAACAATGTAAGATTATTCATCTTGAAAACAATAACAAAAAAATAATGAATAAAAAAATACTCCCAAATGTTTTTTTTATTGCTGCCAATGGGCTTAAAACTAATATATAAAATCTCGCTATTTACTTTATTGTTCTTTAAATAATTGTTTTTTAATGATTTACCATCCACTTTATTGGAGTTAACTCGCTGAGTCCTTCATCATCTTTTAAAAAACAGAAGAAGTTTATCATTTATTTAAAAAAATTCGCATCTTTGCAGCCGTTAATCGGTGTTGTAGTATTAACCATGCTTCAAACAAGTCAAGTAAATAAAGAAGACATTTAAACCCACGGCGGGGTAGCTCAGATGGTTAGAGCGCAGGATTCATAACCCTGAGGTCGGCAGTTCGATCCTGCTCCCCGCTACTTAACATGAAAGATTCAACGAATTATCGTTGAATCTTTTTTTTTGAAATTTATTCCCTTTCTACCTCTCTTTTTTTTGTTTTACATCCTATTTTCTTTTGTTTATTTATTTTTATATTTGAAAAAGAAAATAATCGAAAGTATAATTCTTTGTTTTAAACCAATTAAATCTTAATATGCTTCCTAATCAAAGAAAAGATAAAATACTTGAGCTTTTGGCTGAAGATGGCTCGGCTAAAGTGATTAACCTTGCTAAACTATTTAAAGTTACGGAAGTAACCATTAGACAAGATTTAGAGAAATTAGAAAAAGACGGCTTATTAGTTCGTGAACATGGAGGTGCTTTTCTTAAAAACATCAAAGATCAGGTGGGGAGCTTTTCATTAACCCATCAAGAAAATCTTGACAAAAAAGAGTTGATTGCGACTAAATGCTTAGAATATATTGAAAGTGGAGACAGCATCATATTAGACTCGGGTTCAACTACCACAGAAATTGCAAAGAAGCTGAAAGGCTTTAAAAATCTAACGGTAATCACAAATTCTTTAAATATTGCCTTAATGCTTGGTGTAGAACCAGGCATAGAGTTAATTGTTACCGGTGGTGAATTTAAACCACCAACACTATCTCTAACTGGCCAAAAAGCTGCAGATTTTTTTAAAGGAATTTATGTTCAGAAACTTTTTCTTGCTACTGCAGGATTATCACTTAAAGCTGGATTAACCTACCCTAGCATCAGTGATCTTGTGGTAAAAAAAGCAATGATAGATGCCGCAGAAACAACTTTTTTAGTTGCAGATTCTACAAAAATCGGGAAAAGCTCATTCGCTAGTCTTGGCGCACTATCTCTGATTAATTATGTAATAACAGATTTTGGAATAAACGAAAGAGATAAACAAGTTTTTGAAGACAACGAAATTGAATTAATAGTAGCAAAATAGATCATACATGAGACAAAAAGCAAGCATCGGTATAATTATAGGTAACCGTGATTTTTTTCCAGACAAATTAGTGTCAGAAGCTAGATTAGATGTAATAGCGCAGTTTGAAAAGCTAAACTTAAACTATATCATACTTGAAGAAACAGCTACAAAACTTGGTGGAGTTGAAAGCTTTAAAGATGCTCAAAAATGCGCTGAGTTATTTAAAAAACATGCTGATGAAATCAATGGGGTTTTAGTGGTTTTACCCAATTTTGGTGATGAGCGTGGTGTAGCTGAAACTTTAAAATTAGCTGATCTAAATGTGCCTGTTTTGATTCAGGCTTATCCTGATGAGTTAAATAAACTTGATGTTGCCAGAAGAAGAGATTCATGGTGCGGAAAAATATCAGTTTGCAATAATCTTTATCAGTTCGGAATTAAATATACGCTAACAGATAAACATGTTTTACACCCAAAAGACCTGGCCTTTGAACAAGAATTAATGGATTTTACGGCAGTTTGCCGGGTTGTAAAGGGTTTAAGAAAAGTGAGAATTGGTGCTGTTGGAGCTAGACCAGGCGGCTTTAATACGGTAAGATATAGTGAGAAAATATTACAGCGTCATGGAATTTCTGTAACTACTGTAGATCTTTCTGAGATTTTAGGGAACGCCAATAAATTAACAAAAGACCATCCAGAGGTGAAAGCTCATCTTGATAAAATATTGGCTTATGCTCCAAAAGGGAAAACTCCTGACGAAGCACTAATTCAAATTGCAAAACTTGATGTGGTTTTGAAGCAATTTATGGATGATAATTTTTTAGATGCCACTGCCATACAATGTTGGACTTCCTTACAGCAAAATTACGGTTGCAACGTTTGTACGAGTATGAGCATGATGAGCGAAAATATGTTACCTAGCGCTTGTGAAGTAGACGTTACTGGCACATTAACCATGTATGCAATGCAGTTGGCCTCAGGCTCTCCAAGTGCATTAGTAGATTGGAATAATAATTACGCAGATGACGATAGCAAATGTGTGCTATTTCATTGTGGTAATTGGGCGAAATCATTTCTGCCTGATATACAAATCAGCAATGCTCCAATTTTAGGAACTACAGTAGGTGTAGAAAATACTTATGGAGCATTAGATGGCCGCACACCGGCATCTCCACTTACCTATGGCCGTATAAGTACGGATGATCCAAAAGGCGTGATTAAAGTTTACTTAGGTGAAGGAGAATTAACTGATGATCCTTTAAATACTTTTGGAAACAGAGCTGTGGCACAAATTCCAGATCTACAAAATTTGATGCAATATGTCTGTAAAAATGGTTTTGAACACCATGTAGTTATGAATGCATCCAAAACTGCTTCTATATTAGAAGAAGCCCTTGGAAACTATATGGGTTGGGAAATCTATCATCACTCTTCAAAGAAATAAATTTCGACATGACAGATAAAGAATTGATTATAAAATCTAATCAATACCGAAAAAACATATTGAAATATATTTTTGGTGCAAACGCAGGGCATACTGGCGGCAGTTTATCAAGTATAGATATCATTAATGTTTTATATAACGAGGTAATGAATATTACGCCTCAAAATTTTTCGTCATCTAACAGAGATCGATACATACAAAGTAAAGGACATTGTGTAGAAGCCCTTTTTGTAGTATTGGCTGATAAAGGTTTCTTCCCTGAAGATGATTTAAATACGCTTTGTAAATATAAATCACATTATATAGGTCACCCCACACGTAAAGTAAAAGGAGTTGAACAAAATACAGGTGCTTTAGGGCATGGACTCCCAATAAGTGTAGGCACAGCTATAGCGGGTAAATTAGACGAAAAAGATTATAAGGTTTTCACCTTATTAGGTGATGGTGAGTTGCCCGAAGGATCTAATTGGGAGGCGGCATTAACTGCGGCTCAATATAAACTAGATAATTTATGTGCAATAGTTGATAAAAACACGCTGCAAATCACAGGCGCAACTGTTGATGTTTGTAATACAGACCCTTTAGATCAAAAATTCGAAAGCTTTGGCTGGGCAGTTAAACAAGTTGATGGTCATGATATTACAGCTCTAAAAGAAACTTTTAGTCAACTTCCATTTCAGAAGGGAAAACCCAGTTTAATTATAGCCAATACCGTAAAAGGAAAAGGCGTAAGCTATATGGAAAATCAAATTAGCTGGCACCACGGCGTTCCAAACAAAGAACAATACGTTCAAGCTTTACAAGAATTATCAGTAGCAATTGATTAAAAATAATTCAACTGATTTAAGAAATAAAAAATGGGAAGTCCTCTTACAGAAAATATAGCAGAAAATAGTAAGCCAAATTTAGAAGTATTCTCTTTGGTGCTACAAGAGCTGGCAAAAAATGATAAAGATATTCTAGCTGTCACCAGCGATTCAAGAGGATCAGGTAAACTGGTGCCATTTGGCATAAAATATCCGAAACAAATTATAGAAATTGGTATTGCAGAGCAAGCACTAGTTGGTGTAGCTGCTGGATTAGCGTCAACTGGAAAAAAAACATTTGCAGTTTCACCAGCATGTTTTTTAACTGCAAGAGCGCTAGAGCAAATTAAAAATGATGTGGCTTATTCTGATAATCCAGTTAAACTAATAGGTATAAGTGCCGGAGTAAGTTATGGTGCTTTAGGCTCTACACATCATAGTTTACATGATTTTGCAGTACTAAGAGCTATTCATAATTTAATAATAGTGGCGCCCGCAGATAATTTTGAGACTGCAGAGGCAATAAAACAAGCAAGTTCTATGAACCAACCTTTTTATATCCGATTTGGAAAAAAGGCGATGCCATTATTAACTGATGATAGTGAAAATAAATTTGAATTTGGCAAAGGAAGAACGATTACTAGAGGAAAAGATTTAGCCATAATAGCAACCGGAGAAACAGTTTACCTAGCATTGCAGGCTGCTAAAAAACTAAATAAACTTTATCAAATTGAAATAACTGTAGTGAGTATGCACACCATTAAACCATTAGATTATTCCTTACTTAAGAAAATAGCTGATGATACTGATGCAATAATAACTGTAGAAGAGCATAGTGTTTTTGGTGGCTTAGGAGAGGCTTGTGCCTCTTATCTGCTAGAAAATAAATATCAAAAACCATTTAAAATTATGGGCATCCCTGATGAATATACAGTGACCGGTTCTCAAACTGAGATATTAAATCATTATGGAATTTCAGAGGATGGATTAGTAGACATCGCTCTTAAACTTATTGAACAAAATAGAAATTAAACAAATCAAATGAATTAAGCTTAACTTCAAATACAAATCAAATTAAAACCTAAATTTCATGAAAAAAGTATTATTAGCATTGCTAATGCTTACAATATTAGCAGGCTGCAATCAATCGAATAAAAAACCCGAATCCAAAAAAATCGCCATTATTGTTTCTACTTTAAACAATCCTTGGTTTGTATTTTTAGCTGAAACTGCAGCAAAAAAAGCTAAAGAATTAGGATATGAATCTAAAGTTTTCGATTCTCAAAACAACACTGCAATGGAATCAGATCATTTCGAAAACGCACTTTCTTCTGGTTATGATGCTATATTATTTAACCCTACCGATGCCGCAGGATCTGTAGCTAATGCTAGAAAAGCAAAAGAAGCCAATGTTCCTGTTTTTTGCATGGATAGAGAAATTAATGCTACTGATGTGGCTACTTCCCAAATACTTTCAGACAGTTATACTGCCTGTGTAGAACTTGGGAAATTATTTGTAGAAAGTTTAAATAAAAAAGGCAATTACGTTGAACTTTTGGGGATAGTTTCAGACAATAATACTTGGAACAGATCTAAAGGATTTCACAGCCTAGTAGACAATTATACTGACTTAAAAATGGTTGCGCAGCAAAGTGCCGACTTCGACAGAAATAAAGCAATGGAAGTGATGGAATCTATCCTACAAGCGCATCCAAATATTGACGGAGTTTTTTGTGGAAATGATGCTATGGCTATGGGCGCTTATCAAGCTTTAGTAGCAGCAGGCAAAGCCGATAAAGTAAAGGTTTTTGGTTTTGATGGAGCTGAAGATGCCATTACCTCAATTAAAGAAGGAAAATTAACTGCAACTGCCATGCAGTTTCCAAAAGTGATTGCAGAAACAGCGGTAACTTTTGCTGATGAATATTTAAAAGGCAAAACCGATTTTCCAAAAAAATTACCAATCACAGTAGAAGTAGTTACAAAAGATAACATTGATAAATATATTGCTTACGGCAAAAAAGACTAATATATGTTTAAAAGACTTTTAAAGTATTTTCTGGGCATTATTTTTATTGGATTTTTAGGATATCAATCCTTATATTTTAGAAAATTGAGTAGCAATAAGGCATCTGAAGAAATTGTTTTTGACGCTAAAAATTATGCTAGAGCATATGTTTTCACTAAGATACTTTCTATTAATGACAAGGCTTCAGACATCTTTATTCTAATTGACGCCTTAAAAAAAGATTCAAAAAATGCATCTGAAATTTACGGAAAAGCTCAAAACTCAAGTGATTTAAACTATTTTTTTGTAAAAGGAACAGCAGAAATTCTCAAAATCGATGATGAATTTATCACTTTAAAAAACTCTCTTTCTTCAATAGAAATAAAAATTGCTATTAAGTATATTTTTGGTAATTCTGCCAGAGACTGTACGGGTTTAATCTCTATTAATGATTTCAACAATACTATGGATTTGAATAATACTTCTGAGGAAATTAACAACCTCATCCGTAAAGAAATTATTCCTCCATTTCTTGCAAAAGCTAAAAAGGGAGACCTTATGAGATTTATAGGGGCAATAGAGCTAAATATTACTGAAACAAAACTAGATCATATAGAAGTCACCCCATTAAGTCTCGAGATTCAATCATCAAAACCCTAATAATTTGTTAACGGCAGAAAATATCGGAAAAAATTTCTCGGGTATAACCGCACTTTCTGAGGTATCTATTAACCTAAAGCCGGGTTGTGTAACTGCAATTATTGGTGAAAATGGGGCTGGGAAATCTACATTAATGAAAATCCTTTCTGGTGTTTATCCAGAATACGAAGGTCGTATTTTATGGAAAGGTGTAGAAGTAAGTTTTGCAAACCCTAGGGAGGCACAAAGTTACGGAATTGCTATTATTCATCAAGAACTTAATCTTATTCCAGACCTAAGTATTACTGAAAATATTTTTTTAGGTCGAGAAATTACAAATAAGTGGAATTTACTCGACCAAAAAACGATGGAGATTCGTACTCAAGAACTGTTAGAAAAATTAAAACTTAATGTATCTCCAAAAACACTTATTCGAGATTTAAAACTTGGGCAACAACAAATTGTGGAAATAGGTAAGGCACTCTTGTATGATTCTGAAGTCATTATTATGGATGAGCCCACTTCTGCTATTAGTGACTTAGAGGTAGAAGTCTTATTTGACATCATTAACAACTTAAGAAATGAAAATAAAGCAATCGTTTATATTTCACACAAGCTAGATGAATTATTCAAAATAGCGGATAATTACATTGTGCTACGCGATGGAAAAGTTACTGAGCGTGGCAATATGTTAGGTGTTGTTCATGATGATATCATCAAAAAAATGGTAGGCAGAGACATCAAAGTAATGGTGAAGGATATTCAGATGGATAATTTTGAAGAACTTCTGAAAGTAGAAAATCTGACGCTAACAAAGCCCCATGATAAAAACAACTTAATACTTGACAATATCTCTTTTAAACTAAATAGCGGAGAAATATTAGGGATTTTTGGCTTAATGGGTGCTGGTCGTACAGAATTATTAGAATCAATTTTAGGCCTGCATCATTCATCTTGTACAAGTAAAATAAAAATTAAAGGGAAACCTATAAAACTAAAATCGGCAATAGCAGCTATTGAGGCTGGTGTAGTATTGGTACCCGAAGACCGCAAAAAAGACGGCTTAGTTTTAGGCTTAGATGTAATGACTAATATAAGCCTGAGTGTTTTAAATAATATCCAAAAATTTGGCTTACTTAACGAAGCAAAAGAGTTAAAACTTTCAGAAAAATACATCGAATCTTTACAAATAAAAACATCATCACCTAAATTACAGGTAAAGAATTTAAGTGGTGGTAATCAACAAAAGGTAGTATTAGCCCGCTATTTAGCTACCAACCCAATTGTATTAATGCTTGATGAACCAACTAGAGGTATTGATGCAAATGCAAAAAATGAGATTTATAAACTAATTGTATCACTTGCAAAAGAAGGCCTAGGGGTAATAGTGGTTTCATCAGAATTGCCAGAAATATTAACATTATCCGATAGAGTTTTGGTAATGGCCGAAGGCAAAATTACAGGAGAGTTTAAAAGCTCTGAAGCAAGTGAAGACTTAATTATTAAGGCTGCAATTCCAAAAACAATTTAATTTTATTTACATGAATACTTCTTCGTTTTCTTCTAAAATATCTAAATTCCAATCTACAATAGCATTAATACTACTTTGTATCTTAATCAGTTTATTATCTGATAAATTTTTAACAGTTGATAATGGATGGAATGTTTTAAGACAAATTTCTGTAAACATTTGTATTTCAGTTGGAATGACATTGGTGGTTTTAACTGCTGGAATAGACTTATCTGTTGGATCTATTTTAGCAATTAGCGGCGCAATAGCCGCTGGGTTGTTAAAATCAGGCATTTCTATACCAGAACTAGACCTTTTTATTGGCTTCACACTTTTAGGTGCCCTTCTAGCAGGAGTATTAACAGGCGCATCTTTAGGCTTTTTTAATGGTTGGGTAATTACAAAATTCAAGGTCCCTCCTTTTGTAGCCACATTAGCCATGCTTACCGTAGCTAGAGGTTTCACTATGCTTTGGACAAAAGGCTATCCAATATCTAGCCTGGGAAGCAATTTTGCAGTAATAGGTACAGGTTGGTTCCTTGGAATTCCAATACTTGTTTGGATTGCTTGTGTTATTATTTTCTTAGCCATTATTATCTCAAATAAAACACCCTTAGGAAGATATATTTACGCTATTGGCGGAAATGAAAATGCAGCCAGACTTTCTGGAATCAACATCAATAAAATAAAAATAATAGTCTATAGCATTGCCGGAGGGCTAGCTGCAATTGGGGGTATAATGGTCACTTCCAGATTAGATTCGGCTCAACCAAATGCAGGGATGAGTTATGAATTAGATGCAATTGCAGCAGTTGTAATTGGAGGTACTTCTTTATCAGGAGGAAGAGGGACTATAATAGGAACAGTGCTTGGTGCAATTATTATTGGAGTTTTGAATAACGGATTGGTATTGCTTGATGTTTCTCCATTTTGGCAACAGGTAGTAAAAGGAATAGTTATTTTATTGGCTGTTATGATAGATAAAGCAAATTCAAAAGCAGAATAATGAGTATGGATCAATCTTTAATTTTAGCAATAGACCAAGGAACTAGTAGTACCAAAACGATTATTTTTAACACAAAAGGCGACGTTTTAGCTAAAGCAACTCAAATTCTTAAAACCAATTATCTTAAGGGGGGATTTGTAGAACAAAATCCAGAAGAAATATATGATAATGTTATTCAATCTTTAAAAGATTGTTTATCAGTTTTTACAGCAAGTGGCGGAAAAATTGAGGATATTAAATCATGTGGAATTTCAAATCAAAGAGAAACATTTATTGTTTGGGATAAATATGGCATAGCAATTTGCCCTGCTGTGGTTTGGCAATGCAAAAGATCTATTACAATTTGCGAAGACCTGAACACAAAAAAAGATATTGCAGAAAAAGTAAAAAACAAAACAGGTTTAATTATAGATCCCTATTTCTCTGGAAGCAAGCTAATATGGTTAAATCAGCATAATGAAACTGTAAAAAACAAAATAAAAGAAGGAAACGCTTTTTTTGGAACGGTAGACACTTGGTTGCTTTTTAAATTAACAAAAGGACAACAATATCTAACAGATTACAGCAATGCATCTCGCACACTGTTATTCAATCTCGAAAATCTAAAATGGGATCAGGAGTTAATAGAAATATTTGGTTTATCAGGAATTAATTTACCTACGCCAAAACCATCTGCATATCACTTTGGAGAATCTACCTTTGAAGGGATATTTAAAAACCCGCTACCAATTACTGCCATGATAGGCGATTCACATGCTGCTGCTTTTGGCGAAGGATGTTTGTCTGCTGGGACTGCCAAAGCCACTTTAGGCACAGGTTGTTCAATATTACTAAATATAGGAAATAAGCCTAAGTTATCTGCTTCTGGAATGATTACCACTATTTGTTGGAGCACAGAAGAAAGAGTAGATTATGCATTAGAAGGCGTAATTGTTTCTTGTGGTTCTACCATAGAATGGCTAAAAAATGAACTAGGATTATTTGTCAATAGCAGAGAAACAGAAGCTATGGCAACTTCTGTCACAAATAATAATGACGTTTATATTGTTCCCGCTTTTAGCGGATTAGGAGCTCCTTATTGGGACATGAATAGTAAAGCTTCAATAGAAGGATTAAGTTTTGATTGTAACAAAAACCATATTGTAAGGGCTGCGTTAGAAGTCATCACATTTCAAATCAGAGATGTTTTAGAAGCAATGAAAAATGATACTGGCTTATCTATATTAGAATTGATGGTAAATGGTGGCATTACCGAAAATCAATTTGTAATTGACTTTTTATCTGATTTGTTAGACAGTAAAGTATTTAAAAGTAACATCCCTGATATATCTGCATTAGGCGCTGCCTATTTATCAGGTATTGGTGCCAAAATATTTAAAAATTTAGAAGAAGTAGAAATTTTGTTTGGTAACAGAACAGAATTAAAAACCAATTTGAATTTGAATTCAGAAAAATATTACCAAGATTGGAAAAAAATAATGCTTAAAAACTGATTATTTAGTCCCTCATTAATTCCATTTAAGTAGACAAATCAAATCGCTTAACAACATAGGTAAGATCATTAACCACTAATAATTAAATTTTTAAATTCTATTTATTACCAAAGTAATCTTATAAATTATTAATTTTCAGAAGAATATGTATAGTAAAGAAGAATTTGAATTAATTGGTGCCGATGGAAAACCTATTATAGGAGACATTACTTATAGTAATTCTTACCCAGATTATGTTGTTATTTTTGCACACGGCTTTAGAGGTTTTAAAGATTGGGGTACTCATCATTTGGTGGCCAAATATTTTGCTGAAAGAGCTATAAATTTTATCAAATTTAATTTTTCGCATAGCGGAGTTAGCCCTGAAAACTTATCAGACATTACTGATTTAACACTTTTTTCAAACAACACCCCAAGTAAAGAATTATATGATTTAAACATAGTCATTGGATTTGCCAAAGCTAAATTCCCTTTCTTAAAATTAGCATTAATTGGACATAGCCGTGGTGGTGGAATTAGCATTTTACAAACCGCTACAGACCTAAGAATTGAAAAGTTAATTACTTGGGCAGCCATTGGTGCTTTTAGAGATTTATGGAAACGTGAAGATGAAATAGAATGGAGAAAAACAGGAATTCATTTTACGCTAAACGCCAGAACAAAACAACAAATGCCTTTAAATATTTCTCTCTTAGATGATGTGTTAAACCACGAAAAAGAATTCAATTTAATTGATGCTGCAAAAAGAATTCTTAAACCTTGGTTAATAATTCATGGAGATAACGACCCCGCTGTGAATGTAGAAGTAGCAAAAGAATTTCATACTATTCAACCGCAAAAATCCAAATTATTAATTATTAATGGTGCTGATCATGTTTTTGGGGCCAGCCATCCTTATACAGACGAAAAATTACCCTCAGATTTAGAAAAGGTTTGTGAGGCTTGTGCCGATTTTATTTTAATGTAATCAGTCGCTGCATATCCTGTGTTTATTTCAGCATCCTAAAAGAAGATTTGAAAGCTAAAAACGAATCAAAACTTAATTAGCTATTAATAATAAGATGTTGAAATAAATTCATAAAGAGAATCCATTAAAAGGTTTAAGATTCTTTCTCTATCCAATTCCCATCCACTTTAATAATATCTATCATCTCATTTAAAGCATTATCAGAACTTACATTTTTCTTCACCACCTCTTTACCACGGTATAAAGTAATTTTTCCCGGTCCTGTTCCAACATAACCATAATCGGCATCAGCCATTTCACCAGGACCGTTTACAATACAGCCCATAATACCAATCTTAATCCCTTTTAAATGATCTGTACGACTTCTTATCATTTGCGTAGTTTCTTGCAAATCAAACAAAGTTCTTCCACAGCTTGGGCAAGAAATATATTCTGCTTTTGATATTCTTGATCGAGTAGCTTGCAAAATACCAAATGAAGTAGAAACCCTAAATTTAGTAGAAACCTGTGGCGCATCTAACCAAACGCCATCACCCAAACCGCCTAGTAACAAAGCGCCTAAATCTGTTGCCGCATAAAGCTGCGCTTTTAGTTCTTTATCTTCTAAAGATGCGTTTTCGTCAAAAACATAAGATCTTTTAATAATTACAGGCGTATCAATACCGGCATTCATTAGCTTAAAAAAGAAAGCTCTTTGATCTGCCATACCATATTCTTTTGTAGTTTCTAACACAAAAACCAACGTTTTATCAAAAGGTAAAGCTGCAAAATCATTGCTATCTAAATCTTGGTTAGACACTTTTACTAAATTTAATGCAGGGTCTTTTTCAGTGGCAACTAAATATTCTTTTAAGCTAAATAAAGGATGACAATTGGTTTTTGACGAAAGCTTTAGCCAAGTATTGTAATTGTAAAGCTGTTTTAAATTACCAGGAAACTCAAACGAAGGCAATTCATCCCCTAAATAAGCAAAATCAATAGACTGATCGCCCATATTGTACTTATCTAAAATTGGCGAATAGTTATATCCAGCGGCGGCTAAAATGCCTACATCTTTTAAGTTTTGATCAGATAAATCTAAAATTACTCTTGGTACTTGGTGGCCACCAATAAAAGTATTTAATTCTGCCGAAGCTCTTTTATTATACTCAAAAGGAGAATATCCTTCTGGCATTTCAAAATCAGGTTTTTCAACGTCCGCTTCCGCAACCAGTTTTCTGTTTTCATAACGTTGCGCTAAAGCTTTTGCAACCGGAATTTCAAACTCAGGCTCTTCTGTTAGAGAAACACGAATGGTATCACCCAAACCATCTTCTAATAAAGTCCCAATCCCTACAGCAGATTTTATTCTACCATCTTCACCGTCTCCAGCCTCGGTAACGCCTAAATGCAAAGGATAATTCATTCCCTCGGCAACCATAGTTTGCACCAATAAACGGTAAGCCTGCACCATTACCTGTGTATTACTAGATTTCATAGAAATTACCAATTGATGGTAATCCATACTATGGCAAATTCTTATAAATTCCATAGCAGATTCTACCATTCCTTTTGGGGTATCGCCATACCAACTCATAATCCTGTCTGAAAGCGACCCATGGTTGGTTCCAATCCTCATTGCTGTTCCATTGGCTTTGCAAATCTCTACTAATGGTGCAAATTTCTTCTTGATTCTTGCTAGCTCAACTTGGTAGGCTTCTGGCGTATAATTTATTTCTTCAAACTTCTTTTTATCGGCGTAATTACCTGGGTTTACCCTTACTTTCTCTACAATTTTAGCAGCTAATTCAGCAGCATTTGGCGTAAAATGAATATCGGCAACCAACGGAGTGGTATATCCTTTTCCTGCTAAACCTTTTTTTATTTCTAATAAATTTTGTGCTTCTTTCATGGAAGGAGCCGTAATACGCACATATTCACAACCCGCATCAATCATTCTAATACTTTGCCTCACAGAAGCCTCAGTATCCATGGTATCTGTTGTGGTCATAGATTGTATCCTAATAGGGTTGTTTCCTCCCATTACAACACCACCGATGTTTACTTCACGCGTAATAAACCTAGAGTATTGTGTGAAAGAATTACAGTAATTTCCTTTTAAAGCCTTTGCTGCTTTAGTTTCCATGCAAAAATAATTTTGGTCAAAAATACGGGTTTTATATTAAATAGTTTTTCTTTTAAAAAGTTTGAATGGAAGAAGAACGTTAAGAGTAGAAAGTTTAGGGTATCAGTTAAAAGTAGAAAGTTAAAAGTTAAAAGTTTAGGTTAGAAATCGAAAGAATTTGGGTGTTCGAGCGGGCTTTACGCTATATTCCCGATGGAAAATCGGGAGATGCCGCTTCAATCCCTAACACAAAAGCTAGGATTTAGAATCACTTTAATTTGATCTATTAATTGGCGCATTCAATTTGGCCTTAAAAAGCACTGTCTTAAGTAATCTAAACCGGATTGAAATGAAAATCCTTTTTGTTTTTCACAAAAAGATTGTAATAAAAAGCCGGACTAGCGGAAGTAACTTCTACGGCTTTTGCTTTTCAAATTATTTGTAACCTGCTCACCTAAAACCTATACCAGCCTTTCCTTAATCACTAAAGTATTGGCCATTACATCATGTAAGCATTGTTGTTTTTTATTGAGGAAGCTGTATAAATACCCAAAGAAAAACAAAGCTGTACTGATAATTTTAGCTGAGTTTCTTATTAACACTTCGGCAAAACTTGGTGGTAAGCCTTGCAAATTGGTCACTTTAATATTCATTAATCTTTTACCAATTGTGGCTTGCTTAAAGTACTCCATATAAATGTGGTAAATAAATTTGAGAATTGGCAATAGAAGCAATCCGGCACCTATGATAACAAGAGTGATAGATCTTTCGTTAAAAAAGAGGACCAAAACAAGTTGGATAGTGACTACCCCGGCAAAAAGGATAAACCAATCTATCACGCTGGCCAGCATTCTTAAATCAAAGCCAGCAAAATACTGTGGGTTAGTGTATTGTTTAATAAAACCAAAAAATTCCCTTAATTCAGGGAATTCATGAGCTTCTTTATAATCATCCATTCCGGGGGTTCTAAGGAATGAATCGGGCTTAACATGATACGTTTTTAACTCCTTTAGAGTAAACGGTCCGGCTGGTTTTCCGTTAATTACTAAAGTATATTTTGCTTGGTTCATTAATAACGATTCACATTAAAATCACTTAAGCCACCTTTTAATACAATATTTATTTTTTTTGTGGCTGAAGAATAATTTGCAGTTTCGTAAGTGCCATCACCTTTTTTGGTAAAGCCTTCAAAATCTTTAGAGGACAAACCTGTTGAAGTTTTGATTTGGCAACCCACAGTTTCTGGTACTTCTATTTTAACTTCGGCAACGCCTGTTTCTGCTGTTAAATTTACGTTACTGTATAAATCGCCCAACTTTACCTGAAACTCGGCAGCGCCACCTTTTAAATAAATATTTTTTATTTTATGGTTACTAAGGTCAAAATCTGCTTTTCCGGCACCAAAATACAAGCTTATATCCCATAATGGCTGAGTATTTAGCATCATCACTACATCATCAAATTCTTCGTCATTAAAAGAATAATTGCCGTTTTTATTTTTAGCGTTAAAATCTAAAACAGCGCTGCTATCTGTTTCTGTCTTTTTTAAATAATAACGAGATTTTGTTTGATTTAAATTCGCTTCAAATAGTTTATCAGTACCCGATCTTAATTCAAAAGCACTTGCTCCTCCCCTAACATTAAGTTTAGCAGTTTTGTATTTTGGATCATAATCTTCTTCGTAGGAACTAGACATTTCTGTATTATTTAAAGAATCGCTATCAAGTTCATCATTATTATCATCAGAATAGGTCCAATTCCACTGAGATCTATCGTTTCCTTTTTGAAGCCCCATATAGGTGATTACTCCCAAGGCTATTACAGTAATTAGTGTAGTAGCTACTAAACCTACCTTAGGGTTAGAACGTGATAGCAATATGTTTACACCAATTAAAATTAGAATAATTGGCAAAAAACGCCAAGCGTAATACCAACTAAAATCTATTATTCCAAAGTTTTCTAAGAGGAATATTACCCCTATAAATATCAATAGTATTCCCCAAAATATTTTATCTGTTTTCATGATTTCTAATTAAAATGAATCGTTTTGATTAGTATTTTCTTTAGTTGGCGTTTCTTTAGTTGGCGTTTCTTCAGTTGTAGTTTCTTCAGTTTTCGTTTCTTCAGTTGGCGTTTCTTCAGTTTTTTTCTTAAAATCTGAAGTGTCAAAATCTTTTGGTTGAGATTCTTGTTTAGCTCCTTTAAATAAAATACTTAAACCAATAACCACAAATACCAATGGCCATAACTTGCCTAAGCGAAACCAATTAGGGATAATATCAAACTCATCTAATAGAAAATAAGATCCCAAACCAATCAATATTAGCCCGCCTATTAGATTCAGATTCGCCTTTTCTTTTGGTTTAAAAGTAGATTCAAAATTGTTAGGTTCATTTGGGTTAACTCTGTAATCTGTTTTAAAATCTCCAAATTTGAATGAGCCATTTTTTTCTTCAGGGACTGCTATCCATAAAATAATATAAATCCATAATCCCCCGCCACCAAAAAATGCTGCCAATACAAAAGCGATTCTTACCCAAATTACATCAAGCTGAAAGTAATTTGCTAAACCTGATGCTACGCCAGCAACCATCTTATTGCTGGTGTCTCTTGTTAATTTCTTAGTCATGTTAATTTTTCCTTTCTATTCTAAATTTGTCCGTGGATGGGCTTTATCACAATTTGATCTACATTTGCACCAATACTCATTTTCATAATTTGGTCAATAGTTAATGCGACATCCTCTGGTTGTATAAATTCGTCAGGAGAAATAGAAGTGCCTGCCCAAGAGCTTGTTAAAGTAGAACCTGGCAGTATTGCCGTTACCTTTACCTCAAAGTCCATCATCTCTTTTCTCATGATGTTATTAAGACTAAGCAAAGCCGATTTAGTTACACAGTAAGAACCTGCATTTACAATTGTTTCTATACTGGCCACAGAACATATATTAAAAATATATCCAAAACGTCTTTCTTTCATTAAAGACGCTAGTTTTTTATACAAATAATAAGGTGCATAAACATTAGTTTGCATGTGGAAATCTAAGGCATCATCTTCTTCGTCTAAAATAAAAGAAGGAACAAATACACCTACATTATTTATCAAAACATCTATCTGTCCTAAAGCCGATAAAGAAAGCTCAGCAAATTTCTGCACTGCCTTTTTTTGACTACAATCTACTTCTTTTATAAACACATTCACAGTTGGATAAAGATTTGCAATCTGGACTTTAAGCTCTTGCAGATCTTTTAAATTTCGGGCGCACAAAGCTAGGTGATGACCATTTGAAGCCATATTTAATGAAATTGCTTTGCCTATTCCTTTTGAAGCCCCGGTAATTAATACATTCATTTTATTTGATTTTAGTCCCAATTTAGGTTTAATATTTGCAATAGATAAAAAAGCTTAATTTTACACAAAAACCATACTATGATATTTTACCATTTCGGAAAATATATTTTACTGCTTAAAGCTCTTTTTAGAAAACCAGAGAAATTTAGCATTTACAAAAATGAAATTTTCAAAGAAATGGTTGACATTGGCTTAGGATCCTTAGGAATCATTAGCATTATATCTGTTTTTATTGGTGCAGTGACCACTGTTCAAACCGCCTTTCAGTTAACTAGTGATTTAATTCCCAAATCTATTATTGGAGGAATTACTAGGGATTCTACTATTTTAGAATTGAGTCCTACCGTTTGTTCGTTAGTTTTAGCTGGTAAAATAGGATCAAGTATAGCATCACAAATAGGTACCATGAGAGTTACAGAGCAAATTGATGCTTTAGAAATTATGGGAATAAATGCGCCTGGCTTTCTAATTCTTCCTAAACTTATTGGAGGCGTTATCATGATTCCACTTTTAGTAATCATTGCAATATTTTTAAGCATTTCTGGAGGTTACTTAGCAGGCAGCGCTTCTGGGGCAGTTACTGCCGCAGAATTTATTCAGGGTTTAACCACAGATTTTATTCCATTTACAGTTATAGTGGCTATGGTAAAAGCATTTGTATTTGCTTTCATCATCACAACGGTATCTGCTTACCAAGGTTTTTATACAAACGGAGGTGCATTAGAGGTTGGCCAAGCAAGCACTAAGGCAGTAGTAATTAGCTGTATAGCTATTTTAATTTCTGATTACATAATTGCACAACTCTTATTATGATAGAAGTTAAAGATATTTACAAAAGTTTTGGCGAGAACCAAGTACTAAGGGGGATTTCTGCGGAATTTAAACCTGGTATAACTACCTTAATTATTGGAGGATCTGGATCTGGAAAAACCACTTTGATGAAAAATATGGTTGGCTTGCATGAACCAGATAGTGGCAAAGTACTTTATGACGGTAGAGATTTCACTTCCATGAACACCCACGAAAGAATTCCTATTAGAAAAGAAATTGGAATGCTTTTTCAAGGTTCGGCTTTGTTTGATTCTATGACAGTAGAAAAAAACATTCGCTTTCCATTAGATATGTTTACAGAACAATCTAAAGCTGAAAAATTAGAACGCGTAAATTTTGTATTAGAAAGAGTTAATCTGGCCGGAAAAAATGGCTTATACCCAACTGAGCTGTCTGGCGGGATGAAAAAAAGAGTAGGTATAGCAAGAGCCATTGCCATGAATCCAAAATACCTTTTTTGTGATGAACCTAACTCTGGTTTAGACCCAAAAAGTTCAATCATGATTGATGAATTAATTAAAGAAATTACTGAAGAATATAATATTACTACTATTGTGGTAACACATGATATGAATTCGGTGATGGGAATTGGAGATCATATCTTATTTTTGCACCAAGGAAAAAAATGGTGGGAAGGTTCTAGTAAAGAAATTACTTCAACAGATAATCAAGAACTCAATGATTTTGTTTTTGCCACCAAACTGATGGAAACGCTACTAAAAAAGTAGTTTTCGCTTAAGAATTCAAATAAAAAATAAAATACAGAACACATAAATATATGGCAGAACCTTCTATAAACGCACTTTCTCCTCAACATTGGAAAGATTATGAATTAATAGATTGTGGAGATTTCGAAAAACTAGAAAGGTTTGGAGAGCTTATTTTAATTAGACCAGAGCCACAAGCTGTTTGGGATAAGTTGTTACCCGAAAGTGAATGGCAGAAATTGCATCACATTAAGTTTAAGGGACGCTCTGCTACAGCTGGCGAATGGGTAAAAAAGAACTCCAAAATACCTGATAGATGGCACATTAACTACCAAAACAAAGAAGTATCTATAAAATTAAGGTTAGCTTTAACATCATTTAAACATGTTGGAGTTTTTCCAGAACAAGCTGTAAACTGGGATTTTATATCGTCAAAAATCAAAAAATTTAAAACGCCTAACCCTAAAGTACTTAACCTTTTTGCTTATACTGGCGGTGCTTCTTTAATTGCTAAAGCAGCCGGGGCAGATACAACCCATGTAGACTCTATAAAACAAGTAGTTTCTTGGGCGAATGAAAATCAAGAGATTTCTAATTTAAAAGATATTCGTTGGGTAGTAGAAGATGCTTTAAAGTTTGTACAAAGAGAACTAAAAAGAGGTAAAACCTATAACGGAATTATTTTAGATCCCCCTGCTTATGGCCATGGCCCAAAAGGCGAAAAATGGAAATTGGAAGATCAGATTAAAGAAATGATGAAAGAAGTGGTTCAATTGTTAGATCCTGAAGAACATTTTTTGATCTTGAATACTTATTCGCTTGGTTTTTCGTCTATCATAGTAGAAAATTTAATCCGCGGTGCTTACCCTAAAGTAAAAAACTTAGACATTGGAGAACTGTATCTAAAAGCTCAAAGTGGGATAAATCTTCCATTGGGTGTTTTTGGTAAATTTAGCTCTGTATAAATGTTGAAATCTTTTTTTCAGAAGACCAAAGGTTAGTCCTAATTTCAAACAAAATAAAAATTAAATGTTGTCGACAAAAAACCTGATTTTAGTACCCCAATTATTTTGTGTTGCTGCCTTATTTTGCTCTTGTTCTGGTGCTGATAGTAAGACACCAGCCAAAAACTATAGCACCACTGATTCTACAAAAACTATAGCTGCCGAAGAAAAAGACCTCTTTAAACCTGTAGATTCTGCTAAATATTTTCAACTTCAAAAATATTTAGCAAATGGAGATACTACCGGTAAATGGCCAGTTAAAAAAGATGTTTTACCTAAAGACGGCGCCATTCTTCCATTTAACAGGATAGTTGCTTTTTATGGTAATCTTTACTCTAAAAAAATGGGTGCTTTAGGCGAATATGCTCCAAAAGATATGTGGCGTATGCTTAATGCCGAAGTTGCGAAATGGAATAAAGCAGATAGCACCATTAAATCGATTCCGGCGGTACATTATATTGCTACTGTAGCTAGTGGTACACCAGGAAAAGATGGAAATTATATTAATAGAATGCCGGATAAACAAATAGACTCGGCGTTAACTATTGCTAAAATGCACAATGCAATTGTGTTTCTAGATATACAAGTAGCGCTAAGTAATTTAAAAGCCGAGTTGCCACGTTTAGAAAAGTATTTAAAAATGCCTCATGTGCATTTAGGAATAGATCCGGAGTTTTCTATGAAAACTGGCGCTAAACCTGGGACAAAAATTGGAACTTATGATGCCGTTGATGTAAATTATGCAACAGAATACTTAGCCAAATTGGTTAAAGAAAACAACTTGCCTGCAAAAATTTTAGTGGTACACCGCTTTACACAAGGCATGGTAACCAACTACCAAAATTTTAAGCTAAGAAAAGAAGTGCAAATTGTTATGCACATGGATGGTTGGGGCGAACCCGAATTGAAAAAAGGAACTTACCGTAACCATTTATACAAAGAACCCGTTCAATTTGTTGGCTTTAAATTATTTTACAAAAACGATTTAAAGAAAGCACCTAATAGATTAATGACTCCACAAGAATTATTGAAATTAACACCAAAACCTGTTTATATTCAGTATCAGTAAATATCTTGTCCCCAGTATTTTAAACTAAAAAAGTCCCAAATTGGGACTTTTTTGGTTTTTATAATTTTTTAAACGTTAATAAGAAACAACAATTAAACGATTTAGAGTTTAATGCGACTTGAAGTCCCAAAATGCGACCTCATTTAGGGTGAAAAAGATTTGTAATGATTTTCTGATCACCAATAACCATCAACCGAAAACCAACAACTGATAACTGATAACTGATTTAAAACTTAAAACTCACCTTACTATCAGGAGCATCTAACTTGGTACTTTGCCTTTTACCTGCCACCGTTACATTTAACATATTTATTTGTTCTGCATGTAGTTGGTGTAAGATGTTATTATTAATTTCTATCGTACTTATTTTATTGATTTTTGGGATTTCAAAATAGCACCAAGCAGCTTCGCCTTGTATTTCATAGCCTACAAAATTCATAGCGTAAACTTTGCCATCAATTTTTAAGATCAAATGCTTTTTTACATAATTGGCAATTAGTG
>JBILPO010000095.1:0-6726 GCA_044373805.1 Pelobium sp. | reverse complement strand
CCAAATGGTTTGCAGTAGAACTAGCCAACCGTTACGGCGATAAAATTAGAATGAATGCCATTGCGCCAGGTTTCTTTTTAACAGAGCAAAACAGAAATTTATTAACCAACCCCGATGGTTCTTTTAAAGAAAGAGGGAACTTGGTTATTAAACAAACTCCATTTAAAAGATTTGGCACCGCAGATGAATTAGAAGGCGCTTTAATTTGGTTGCTAAGCGATGCTTCCAAATTTGTAACCGGCTCTATTGTGAATGTAGATGGTGGTTTTGCAACTTTTTCTGGAGTGTAATTAGATGGTTAGTTTTTAGTTAGTTGGTTGGTCACTTAGTTTTTAGTTTGAAGATTTTTTTTGCCAGTTTATACGCATCATCAAATTTTCAAATCACCAAATCTTCAAATCAATTGACATCAATAGGTTGCCATAATACAAGAACCATCAAATTAATTTACATCAAAATCAATAATCTTCAAATCAATTAACCATTACACAAGCATCTTCAAATCTTCAAATCACCAAATCTTCAAATCAGTAAGATGAAAAATTATAAAATGACACCAACTATGCGTTGGTACGGACCAAATGATCCGGTTCAATTATCAGATTTATTGCAGGCTGGCTGCGAGGGGTTGGTAAGTGCATTGCACCATATCCCTAACGGAGAAGTGTGGACGGTAGAAGAAATTCAAAAAAGGCAGCAAATTATTAAGGATGCAGGTTTAATATGGAACGTGGTAGAAAGTGTGCCCGTTTCTGAATCTATTAAAACCCAAAGTGGCGATTATCTAAAGCATATAGAAAACTATAAGCTATCTATAAAAAACTTGGCCGACTGTGGTATTTTTACCATCACCTACAACTTTATGCCCGTTTTAGATTGGACTCGTACCGATTTAGCCTACACCGTAGCAGATGGTTCAAAAGCATTAAGGTTTGAGAAAGCCGCTTTCATTGCTTTTGACTTATTCATTCTAAAAAGAAAAGAGGCAGCTAAAGATTATACATTAGTAGAGATTGAAAGAGCTTCCTCAAGGTTTGAGGGCATGACACCAGCAGATAGAACCTTGCTCGAGCGAAATATTATTGCCGGTTTGCCCGGAAGTGAAGAAAGCTTTACGGTAGAAAAATTTCAGGAAGCTTTAGATCATTATCAAAATATTGATGCGCCACAGTTAAAGAAAAACCTCATTTACTTTTTACAACAAGTAATTCCAGTTGCCGAAGCCAATAAAGTGAATATGGTAATTCATCCAGATGATCCCCCTTATGCTATTTTAGGTTTACCCAGAGTAGTGAGCACCGCTCAGGATATGCAGGATTTGGTAGATGCAGTACCATCTTTAAGTAACGGATTGTGTTTTTGTACTGGTTCTTTTGGGGTGAGACCCGATAATAATTTGCCCGAAATTGTAAAACAGTTTGGCGATAGAATTAACTTTTTACATCTAAGAAGCACCAAAAGAAATGAGTTTGGCGATTTCTTTGAAGACAACCATTTAGAAGGCGATGTAGATATGTATGCCGTAGTCAAAGAAGTGGTTACTTTGATGCAGAAAAGACAAGTAAGAATTCCCATGAGGCCAGATCACGGCCATCAAATGTTAGATGATTTAAACAAAAAAACTAATCCTGGTTACTCGGGTATTGGCAGGTTAAGAGGTTTAGCCGAATTAAGAGGTTTAGAATTAGGGATTGCTAGGTCTATAGTTTAGGAATCATTATTTCCTTTATCAGATGCTAAAGGTTATTTCAAGCTCATTTTTGTTAGGTTTCTAATAATTTTGAGTGCTGAAATAACCTTTTTTGATTTATGGAGATGAGGCTTAATGGATATTTTCAATTGAATTTAGTATTTAATTAAATTTTCGCTTTGCAAACCGACCTTACAAGGTCTTATAGCAGAACGACGTAGCAAGGATGGCCTTTGAAGATTTGGAAATGAAGGCCAATCTTTTGTAGAAACTTTATTAAAGCAGTACCCTCAGCACTCCGACGATTGTTGCATAAACTTAGTTAATTCACTGCCATTCCCACGGCTTCGGTTTGCGCTTTAAGATTTATTGAGGCTTAATGAACAAATATTCATCAGACGAAGCTTTTTGGTTCTTTTTAGCAAAAACTGCAAAGCACTCTTGAGAGCCTAAAAAATAATATAAACACGAAAAGGAACTAGGCTTGTCCCGCCAATAAGGGACAGAGAGCCTTTGAGTTTTTGGGAAATTATCGTCAAAATTGAAATTTAGTATTTCAATTCATAATCTCGCCGCTCATAGCCGCGGGTGTCTAGTTCCTTTTTTCGCAAGTTTTTATGTTTTTAATTGCCCTCAAGCATGCTTCGCAGGTTCCTTTAGCTGAAAAGCAACAACTTGAGAGTAACGAAAGCATGAAGGCCTTTGAAAAACAATAAACATTATGAATAAATGCCACCGCTACGCCGATTGCTACAAAGGTTCTGCGAATATTTCTTCAGTGCTACCCGCAATCGCCAAGGCGGAATTATACGGTTAATAATGGTTGGTGCTAGTAGTTCTGAATTTAATTTTGAGGTTCACTATTCCAATTAAGATGGTGGCTTTACAAAGCGACCTAGCAAAGCCGTATAGCAGGGCGACAAAGCAGGGATGGTCGCAGGCTAATTTTTAGCTGAAACATCACCAAACTTGAGAACTATGCAGATTCATCACGTTTCTAAAACAAAAAAAATTAATCCTAAAAGCCGATATCACCAAAAAAATGAAACCTAAATAATTTCCCCTTAAATTAATTGTTAAATTGAAAATTTAAATGATTTTAACCATGCTTATTGTAAAAAATACACACTATTTAATATACAATTTTGGAATTTCATGATAAGAAACTAAATTGCGTTCGGAACATAGATAATTATATATCAAAATCATTGATAAACCTAAACCAATTTAATAATTAATGAAAACCCTTGCAACCGCGGATTACATTGTATTCCTCATTTATTTTGTCACAGTAGCCTCTTATGGGTTATGGATTTACCGTAGAAAGAAAAGCGCAGTAAGCGACTCAAAAGATTACTTTTTAGCAGAAGGCTCTTTAACCTGGTGGGCTATTGGAACGTCTTTAATAGCTTCTAATATTTCTTCAGAGCAATTTATTGCCATGTCTGGAAACGGATTTAAAATGGGATTAGCAATTGCTACTTACGAGTGGATGGCTGCAGCAACATTAATTATTGTGGCTGTGTTTTTTATTCCCGTTTACCTAAAAAATAAGATTTATACCATGCCTCAGTTCTTGAGTGAGCGTTATAATGGTAACGTAGCTATGATTATGGCTGTTTTTTGGTTGTTACTTTATGTAATTGTTAATTTAACCTCCATCCTTTATTTAGGTGCATTAGCTATTAATGGGATATCGGGTTTAAATATTGATCTATGTATGTATATGCTAGCTTTCTTCGCTATCATTATTGCTTTAGGTGGGATGAAGGTAATTGGCTATACCGACGTAATACAGGTGGTGTTTTTAATTTTTGGAGGATTAGTGACTACTTATTTAGCTTTAAATAAGGTGGCAGAACTAAACGGCCAAGCAGGAATGGTAGATGGTTTTAATTATATGATGAACCAATCTGAAGACCATTTTCACATGATATTTGATCAAACCAATTCTAATTTCCCAAGCTTACCGGGTTTAACGGTGCTTATTGGTGGTATGTGGATTGTAAACTTAAACTATTGGGGCTGTAATCAATACATTACTCAAAGAGCTTTAGGTGCTGATTTAAAAACTGCCAGAAGCGGAATTTTATTCGCTGCTTTCTTAAAATTATTAATGCCAGTAATAGTTGTTTTACCTGGTATTGCTGCCTACGTAATTTATACCAAAGGAGGTTTACAAACAGAAATGTTAGGTCCTGATGGTGTTCTAAATCCAGATAAGTCTTATCCCGTATTGTTAAACTTGTTGCCTGCCGGATTAAAAGGTTTGGCTTTTGCTGCACTTACAGCAGCTGTAGTAGCATCTTTAGCGGGTAAAGTAAATAGTATTTCTACCATTTTCACCTTAGATATTTTCAAAAAGAAAATGAGACCAAATGCTTCTGAAGCATCATTGGTAAGAACAGGGAAAATCACCGTTGTGGTAGCCATGTTGCTTGCAGTAATTATTGCTCCTTTTTTAGGGATTGACAAAAAAGGTGGATTTGAATTTATTCAGGAATACACAGGTTTTGTTTCTCCTGGTATTTTCGCCATGTTTATTTTAGGTTTCTTTTGGAAAAAGACAAGCTCAAACGCAGCGATGTTTGCAACCATTGGAGGTTTCTTGTTGTCTGTTGCATTAAAATTCTTACCATTTGTAATGAATCTAGGGTTTTTAAGCGGATTTGGGTTTTCAACTTTAGTAAAACAAGAAGATGGCGCTTTATTGTATGAAATACCTTTCTTAGATAGAATGGGCTTTGTATTCCTTATCTGTATCATCGTAATGTACATCATCAGTAAAATAGACCATGCTAGAGGCGTTCCTGTAAAAGGATTAGAAGTAGATACCAAAATGTTTAGAGTGAACAGCGGTTTTGCTGCCGGATCTTTAATAATTGTTGGAATTTTAGTAGCACTTTATACGCTTTTCTGGTAATCAAATCAGTAAAAGTTAAAAATTATACATCCCCGAATCTGTATAGATTTGGGGATTTTTTTTGATTTAATACTTCAAATCACGAAAATGATTTA
This sequence comes from Pelobium sp., assembly GCA_044373805.1. GTDB lineage: Bacteria > Bacteroidota > Bacteroidia > Sphingobacteriales > Sphingobacteriaceae > Pseudopedobacter. The sequence continues at coordinate 2,018 of JBILPO010000095.1, read as the reverse complement.
GGGATAACACTTGGGTTATCCTAAAATTAATGTTTCAAAACGGATAATCCGAGGATGATTCCTACGGGAATAATTTTCAAATCTGAACAATTGCTAAACAGCACCAAATCAGGAAAATGATGTAGGGTTAATCATTAGGTTATCCTAATAGGGGCATAGATTATCTTAAAAAGTTTTCTCTTCTTCGATGCTTAAAAACCAATTCATAAGCCATAAACAAACCCAACATTCCATATTCTGTCCAAACCAAAATCATCTCCTCCTTGTAAGGAATTACCCTGTAAGTAAAGTAACTCAAGCAAATTAAAACGGACCATAAAACAGCAAATCGCCATTTTAATAACGGAGTAAAAGCCACCAAAATTAACATGTACCAGGGGTGTACAATAGCGCCAAAAAGGGTGTAAATAAATAGGAGCCAGAAAATCCCTTCAATAATATTTTTGCTTTTTATATAGGTGATTATAAAGCCTATCAGCGTAAGCATAAATAAAATCTTACTGGTATAAGCAATTGGGTTATAGTGCAATATTTTCCATCCAATGGCTTTCAGTATTTGATAAACACTTCCGTTAAACTCAAATTTGCCATAGTATAATTGTATGCTTTGTAAAAAGTGTGAAGCTAATTCAATATTGTAGATAAATGGAAGGAATAAAATCGAAGTGGTAAAACCAACAATTAAGCCTGCATAAAATGTTTTTTTCCAACCAATGTGATGAATAAAAAGCGGTAAAAATATAATAGGTAAAAGCTTTGCACTAATGGCTAATGTTAAAGCTAAAGAAGCTAAAATCCATTTATTGGTAACCAGTAACCAAACTGAAAGCAAGGTGAAAAATATCATTACCGCTTCAAAATGGAGGTTTCCGGTGAGCTCTATAATCACCAGCGGATTTAAAGCGTAAATAAACACCAAACGTTCATCCTTCTTAAAAAAGCGCAATAACTTTTTAAGGATAAGGATATTCCCAATATCAAATGCCAAAATAAATGTACGAAGGATAACCACAGACGCTAATAAATTCCCTTTTCCAGGGATGGCACTCAATAAAAAAGCCAATTGATTTATGGGAGGGTAAACCGAATAATAAGCTGGCGAATTCATTTTTTGAAAAAGAAGGGGGTCAAGCCAATCTAATTTCTCAAGCATCAATTCTTGCGGAGTAAAACTAAGTGGGTTCATGCCATGCAGCATTAAACTTCCATCCCAAATAAAACGATAAATATCATCGCTTAAAAGTGGAAAGCTAAATAAAAGAAGAAACCGACTAATTATGGCTAGTCCTAAATTTAATTTTTGATGATTGCTATCGTTAAACCGTTTTAAAATACTGAAATAGGCAATAAAAGCCAAGGCTAAGAATATCCATATAGAAGAAATATCAGTTCTCCTAGGGGTTAAATAAGCCAATTGAAAATGGGCAACCAAAAATAATACAGATGGAAAAATATACCAGCTGAGATTAATTTTAGAGGATGAATTTTCCATTCGTTTCAAATTGTTTATTTTGCAGATGATGCAGAAAAAAATATTTACCGATCAATTAGGACGAACCATCCAAATTAATTATCCGCCTAAAATAATCATTTCTTTAGTGCCCTCGCAAACAGAATTATTGTTTGATTTAGGCTTAAATGAAGAGGTGGTAGGGATTACTAAATTTTGCATTCATCCCAAAGATAAATTCAAAGTAACTACAAAAATAGGGGGGACAAAGAAATTAAATATTGAAAAAATAAGAAGCTTAAAACCAGATCTTATTATCGGAAATAAAGAAGAAAATGAGCAGCAGCAAATAGAAATCTTGATGCATGAGTTTCCCGTTTGGATGAGCGATATCTACAATTTAAACGACGCTTTAAATATGATTACCGCCGTTGGAGATTTGGTAGGTAAGCAAGAAGCATCTATGTCTATGGCTAAAAAAATAGCAAGTAATTTTGAAGTCCTTGAACTAGAATTTTCTAAAAAACCGATTCGAAAAGTAGCTTATTTTATTTGGAAAGACCCTTAT
>JBILPO010000336.1:0-3168 GCA_044373805.1 Pelobium sp. | reverse complement strand
CCATAGCATTGTGGAATGCTTTACGGGTCATGATATCCTTAGGCTTGATGTCTTTTTCAAGCAGTATCCTGATGTACTTTCCGGCCTCTAAACACTCGTCTTTCTTCTCTTGGCTTAAAGCCGGATTAGAAGAGCTATAAGGTAAACTCATACCCAAAGCCTCAATAGCAGACGACATGGTGTTTGCAGTGTACATTCCTCCGCAGGCACCTGCACCCGGACAAGAATGTTGAACCACCCCTTCAAAATCTTCGTCACTAATGTTGCCTGCCAATTTTTGACCTAAAGCTTCAAAAGCAGATACAATATTTAAAGATTGACCTTTATAATTTCCAGAATGGATACTTCCACCATAAACCATAATAGCCGGACGGTTCAATCTGCCCATTGCCATTATAGCACCTGGCATATTTTTATCACATCCTGGCAAGGCAATTAAACTGTCATAATAATGACCGCCACAAACAGTTTCAATAGAATCTGCGATTACATCTCTCGAAACTAAAGAATAACGCATGCCTTCTGTTCCGTTGGTGATCCCATCAGAGATGCCGATGGTATGAAACATTAAGCCTACTAAATTTTGATTCCAAACTCCTTTTTTAACAATTGCAGCTAAATCATTTAAGTGCATGTTACAAGTGTTGCCATCGTAACCCATGCTCACAATCCCTACTTGGGCCTTTGCAAGGTCTTCTTTTGTTAAGCCAATTCCATATAACATGGCCTGCGAAGCAGGTTGGGTAACGTCTTGAGTAATTGTTTTACTGTATTTATTTAACTCCATTTATATAATGACTTCGAAACTTAATTTATCTAATACAATGTTTTTATAAACTCTTTGAATGGTGGAGCCAATACTATCTGAGAATGATATTGGAAAGATAACATCATCTACAGATTGGATTCCAGAAATTTCTGCTGAAGTACCACATAAAAAAGCGGCGTCGGCAGTTTTTAGATCATTTGCCGTCAGGTTTTTTTCTTCTACCTCTATTTCCAGTTGTTTGGCAATTTGTAACACCATACTTCTAGTAATTCCCGGAATAATATTTCCTTTAGTTGGCGTATAAAGTTTACCGTTTTTTTCAATAAAAATATTTGCCGAAGATGTTTCAGCCACATAGCCATACATGTCTAAAAGTATGGCTTCATCAAAACCTTTTCTTTTAGCTTCTGACAATGCCAGCATAGAATTGAGATAACCTCCGGTAATCTTAGCTGCAACTGGGGCAGATAATGGATTAGATTTCTCGTAAGAAGATAGGCAGGTTTTTAACAAACCTTCCCCATAATAGGTGTCAAAAGTCCATGCGGTAATTACCAAGTGAACCGTAGCTGTATTGCCCATTGTTAAACTTCCTTCGGTGTAAACCAAAGGTCTTATGTAGGCATTCTTAAGTGAATTTGCTTCTAATAATTTATAGGTGTCTTTTACAAGTTCTTCAATGTTCCAATTAAATGGTAAGTAAATTTGTTCGCAAGAATATTTCAATCGTTCAAAATGTTCTTTAGCTTTAAATAACTTAATCCCGTTTGCGGTATGGTAAGATCTTATTCCTTCAAATGCGCCAAAGCCATAATGTATGGTTTGACTTGAAAAACTCATTCCAACCGATTGCGCAGGGAAAAAATTTCCGTCTTTATAAATGATACTTTGTTCCTTAAAACTGTCCATGACCGTTTTGTGAATAATTTGGTTAAAAAAAAAGCCTTCTGATTTGGAAGGCGGTATGGTTAAATGGTTATTTTTTAATTAAACACGCCTTCTGCTTTTTACTGGTCATCAGTAAATCAATAATTATAATGAGATTGATCAGAAGAAATAACATGTTTGATTGATAAAATTTATTTTTATTTGATAATCTCAAGTTAAGTTAAGCTTTGCGTTTTGTCAATACTTAATTTAAAGAAGGTCAAAAAAAAATATAATTTCAATTTGAGAAGATTAACAGAATTTAAATTTGGGGTTAGACCCTTTGATTGGGTTTTAATTTTCGATTATTTATACCAAACAACGAATCGGTATTCGGTATAGCCCGAGTAGATTAGAGTAGTAGAGGTTAAATTCTGCCTAAAATCAACTGTCGTCTAAAATGTTTTAAAAATTTAAAATTTTTTAAAGCATAAAAAAACCAGCAGATGTCTGCTGGTTTTTAAATTATTTTGGAACTTTTTATTTCTCTATAATACCTTCTGCTAAAACAATCACTTTATTATCAATCACCTCTACTACACCACCTTTAGTGTAGAATTTTTGTTCTTTGGTAGCAGTTCTTACCACTACTTTTCCATTTTCTAAAATAGAAATGATAGGTGCGTGGTTGTTAAGTATTTCAAAAGAGCCTAGCGCACCAGGTACAGTAACCGAGGTCACTTCGCCTTCAAAGATTTTTTTATCTGGAGTTAATATTTCTAAATTCATGCTTCAGTATCTAGTCATAAGTATCAAGTATCAAGCTGATCGATTTATCTCGTTACTTGATACAAAATACTTGATTCTTAATTAGGCGTTTGCTTCAGCCAATATTTTCTTACCTTTTTCTATCGCTTCTTCAATATTTCCAACCAAGTTGAAAGATCCTTCTGGATATTCATCAACTTCGCCATTCATAATCATATTGAAACCTTTGATGGTATCTTTAATATCTACCAACACACCTTTTAAGCCTGTAAACTGCTCTGCCACGTGGAAAGGTTGAGATAAGAAACGTTGAACTCTTCTTGCTCTTGCTACCGTTAATTTATCTTCTTCAGAAAGTTCGTCCATTCCTAAAATGGCAATAATGTCTTGAAGCTCTTTGTAACGTTGTAAAATTTCTTTCACATTTTGTGCACAAGTGTAATGCTCATCACCAACTACAGTTGGCGTTAATATTCTTGATGTAGAGTCTAGTGGATCTACCGCAGGATAAATACCTAACTCGGCAATTTTACGAGATAATACCGTTGTTGCATCTAAGTGGGCAAATGTAGTTGCCGGTGCTGGATCGGTTAAATCATCTGCCGGTACATAAACTGCCTGAACTGAAGTAATAGATCCTCTTTTAGTAGAAGTAATACGTTCTTGCATGGTTCCCATTTCGGTGGCCAATGTTGGTTGGTAACCTACTGCAGATGGCATACGGCCTAATAAAGCCGAAACTTCTGAACCTGCTTGTGTGAAAC
>JBILPO010000275.1:0-3563 GCA_044373805.1 Pelobium sp. | reverse complement strand
AGATGTTGTCTATAAAGAAAAGGATATCTTTTCCTTGACCATCAGCTTCTCCATCTCTGTAATATTCTGCAATGGTTAATCCAGATAAGGCTACACGAGCTCTAGCGCCAGGAGGCTCATTCATCTGACCAAAAACGAAAGTTGCTTTTGAATCTTTAAGGGCTTCTTTATCAATTTTAGAAAGATCCCATCCGCCTTCTTCCATAGAATGTTTAAAGGCGTCGCCGTATTTAATGATACCGGCTTCAATCATTTCTCTTAATAAATCATTTCCTTCACGGGTACGTTCTCCAACTCCAGCAAAAACAGATAAACCATCATAAGCTTTCGCAATGTTGTTAATCAATTCTTGAATTAATACTGTTTTACCGACTCCCGCTCCACCAAATAGACCAATTTTACCACCTTTTGCATAAGGCTCTAAAAGATCAATTACTTTAATTCCAGTAAATAAAATTTCATTCTCTGTAGAAAGATCTTCAAATCTTGGAGGCAAGTTATGAATAGATTTACCGTTAGTACTGTCTACGTTTTCAATACCGTCAATAGCTTCACCAACTACGTTAAATACACGCCCTTTGATGGATTCACCAATAGGCATTTTAATAGGGGCTCCACTATCAACCACATCCATTCCCCTAACTAATCCGTCAGTAGAATCCATGGCTACAGCTCTTACCCTGTCTTCACCTAAATGTTGTTGAACTTCTAAAACAATCCTTTGTCCGTTTTCTTTAGTGATGACTAATGCATCAAAAATTTTAGGAAGTTTTGCATCTTTTGATGAGAAGCTCACATCTATAACCGGACCAATGATTTGCGCTATTTTTCCAATGTTTGGCATATCGAAATTTAATTATTTATCAATGAGATATAAATCTTTATGAATTGAATTTTTGAGTGGGCAAAATTACTGTTTATTCATCAAAATACAAATATATGTCTGCAAAATGTTTTAATTGTTTGTTCACAACCTAAAAGTGGGATTAGAATTTTGATTTAAACTAAAATTAAGCCTTAAAATTAGGATATTTAAAGTGCTTTCGTTGAATAAACCAATTAGTATTAACGGGTTTTAAATCTTAATGAAGGTGGTTTTTGCCAAAATAATAAGATAGAATAGAAAATATTTTACAATTGATAAAAATTTCCTTCAAAAAAATTGGATTGAATTAGAATATTTGCTATGCTTGCATATTAGATGAGTAATATCTTTTTTACTCTAAACCAAACTAAACTTAAACAATTGCAAAATGAATTTTAAAAACATTTCTAAATGGATGTTTGCGGCTTTGATTTTGGTCGCCACCGCTTGTAACGATAAAGACGAAACACCCGTTGCGGTAACGCCAATTCAAGGAACTGCAGATTTCACCAGATACATTTCCATAGGTAATTCCTTAACAGCTGGTTATGCAGACGGAGGTCTTTTTCTTGCCAGTCAGCTCACTTCTTTTCCAAGTATTATTGCGCAGCAAATGAAACTCGCTGGCGGTGGAAACTTTATACAGCCTCTTTTTAGTGCTGAACAATCAAGTGGTTCGGGGTATTTAAAATATGGTGGTCTAACTGCTGCAGGAACCCCAAATTTAATTCCGGTATCTACTAAGCTAGCAATCCGTGGTCAAGTACCTATTCCCGGATTTGGTAATGTGACCCTATACACCAAATATGTTGGAGACCTTAACAATTATGGGGTACCCGGTATTAAGCTTCAACACATTAACTTTCAGCCTTACGGTAACTTGAATGGTTTTTACGAACGCTTACTTCCTGGTAATGCGGGCACTAATACTAAAACTTATTTAGATTTTGTAACCGAGAAGCCGTTCACGTTCTTTACCAATTGGTTAGGGAATAATGACGCATTGGGTTATGCAACCTCAGGTGGTGTTGGCGATGTGCTTACCCCAAAAGCAGATTTTACTGCTTTATATACCGCTTTAATTGCGAAGTTGACATCAACAGGCGCAAAAGGAGCAGTTGCTACCATTCCAGATGTATCTGCTATTCCATTTTTAAATACTGTAACAGTGGCTGCATTATTGGCAGGCGTTAAAAAGGTTAATCCAGCAGTTACAGCTATTTACATCGAAACTGCTACTGGTGCTAGAGTAGCCACTTCAGAAGATTTAGTGAACTTAACTTTCTCTACTTCTCTTTTAGGAGTACCTAACGCATCTAGCATTCCTTATGGTTTACATCCTTTAAACCCTATAGAAAGTAAATATGTTTTAGATAAGGCAGAAGTAGCCAATGCGCAAGATTTTGTGAATAGTTATAATGCAACCATAAAGTCTGTTGCTGAAAGTAAAGGCTTAGCTGTAATGGATGCTTATGCTATTTTAAATACCATTAAAGGAAACGGTATTTTGTATGAAGGAACGACATTAAATTCTTCTTACATCAGCGGTAAAGTTTTCTCTTTAGACGGAGTGCATCTTACACCAATGGGATATGCGGTTATTGCTAATGAATTTATAAAGGTAATTAATGCTAAATACGGATCTACACTTCCCGCAGTTAGTGTTGGTAATTATACTTTTTTAAGGTTTAACTAAAACACTTGTTTTTGTGAAATTTAAAAGGATCTGGCTTACGCCGATCCTTTTTTTTTATAATTGAAAATCCTCTTTATTTTAGCGTTGTCAACGCTCTCACAAGGCGGAAAGAGTGTTGACAAATCTTCTTGCCAGAAAAACACTTGCAAAACCTTAAAAAATCTTCCTAACATAAAAAAACAGGGCCTTTTGAACGGAAAGGATTTTATCTGTTTTTTTAATGTTTAGGTGCGTTAACGATTGCAGCGGCATCCTTTTATTGTGCGGCCTTCGCCTCTCCCGATGAAAAATCGGGAGAGGCTGCTCAGGGTGACAATAAAAGATACAGCGGAAAGCGTAGCCTGTCCCGACTTTTCATCGGGATTAAAACGCCCAAATCAAATCGTCTTCATCACTGGTCTCGTGAGGAGAAATTAAACGCCCTAGTTTTTTTAATTATGCATATAAAAAACTAATTTCGACACGATGAAAAAAATACTGGTTACCGGGAGTAATGGTTTATTAGGTCAGAAATTAACCGAACGCATTTTGGCTCAAAATGATTTTGAGTTAATAGCCACTTCAAAAGGAGTTAATAGATATGCCACTAAAGATGGTTATACCTATGCCTCTATGGATGTTGCCGATAAAGAAAGCGTAAAGGAAGTCATTAATACTTACCTTCCTGATGTGGTAATTAATACCGCGGCCATGACTAACGTTGATACTTGCGAAATAGAGAAAGACTTGTGCTGGCAATTAAATGTACTGGCGGTTGAGCATTTGATAGCAGCTTGTGCTCCTCATCATATTCAATTGATTCATTTATCTACTGATTTTATTTTTGATGGTGCAGATGGCCCGTATTTGGAGGAAGCGGAACCAAATCCATTGTCCTATTATGGAGAATCTAAATTAGCAGCCGAAAAAATACTACAGGAGTCAAACATTCATTGGACCATATTAAGAACTATTATTGTTTACGGAATTGTAAATGATATGAGCAGAAGTAATATTGTACTT
>JBILPO010000094.1:0-6831 GCA_044373805.1 Pelobium sp. | reverse complement strand
AAATAAAAAGCAATCTGAAACTCTTTTTAAAACAAAAAACCTTCAACAAGTAAATGTTGAAGGTTTCTTAAATTATCACATCAGAACTATTCAGCTGATTTTTCTTCTTCAGTGTCAGTATTCTCTTCTGCCGCTGGAGTTTCTTCAACTAATGGTGCTGATTCTTTGACTTCTGCAACTGGTGCATCTGCTGTTTTTGCTTTAGAACCAGAACCTCTTCTACGAGTAACTTTTTTCTCAACTTTAGCTTCTGTATTGTAAGTTAAGTTAAAATCTACTAATTCAATGATTGCCATTTCAGCATTATCACCTAAACGATTTCCTAATTTAACAATACGAGTATAACCTCCTGGACGAGTTGCCACTTTTTCTGCTACTTCACGAAACAATGTAGTTACTACTTCTTTATTTTGTAAGTAAGCAAATACTGTACGACGTGAGTGCGTAGTATCGCTTTTTGATTTTGTAATTAATGGCTCAACATAAATACGTAAAGCTTTAGCCTTTGCTAAAGTGGTAGTAATACGTTTGTGCTCGATAAGCGAGGAAGCCATATTAGCCAACATTGACTTTCTATGTGCTGTTTTACGACCTAAGTGATTGAATTTTTTTCCGTGTCTCATTACTTTTTTTTATTTGCGCATACCGTCAGTTCTAGCCTTAATTGGCGAACCGGGAATTATGCGGCATTTTCGCTTTTATTACTAAATCCCCTTCAGGGGATTTAGGGATTTATTCTTCGTCTAATTTAAATTTAGACAGGTTCATACCAAATGATAAACCTTTAGATTTTACTAACTCTTGAATTTCAGTTAAAGATTTCTTACCGAAGTTTCTGAATTTTAACATATCGGCCACATCATAAGAAACTAATTCTGCTAAAGTTCTGATATCAGCTGCTTTTAAACAATTTAACGCTCTTACAGAAAGATCAAGATCTACTAATTCAGTTTTCAAGATTTTACGCATATGTAAAACTTCTTCGTCAACTTCTTTAGTTTCTTCTTTAGCTTGTGATTCTAGTACTAAGTTTTCATCAGAGAACAACATAAAATGCTGAATCAAAATTTTTGCAGCTTCTTTTAATGCTTCTTCTGGATGAATAGAACCGTCAGTAGTGATGTCTAAAACTAATTTTTCATAATCAGTTTTTTGTTCTACCCTAAAGTTTTCAATGGTATATTTAACGTTTTTTATTGGGGTGTAAATAGAGTCAATTGCAATAACACCTACTGGAGCATCTGCATTCTTGTTCTCTTCCGCCGCAACATATCCTCTGCCTTTGTTAATGGTTAATTCTATTTCTAAAGTAACAGAATCTTCCATGTTACAAATCACAAAATCAGGATTTAAAACCTCAAAGTTGTTAGAGAATTTAGTAATATCACCAGCCTTGAAAGATTCTTGGTTACTGATAATTACAAATATTTTTTCTGAATCGCCAGAATCGCCAGTTTTTTTGAAACGTACTTGCTTAAGATTCAAAATAATGTCTACCACATCTTCTGCTACTCCTTTAATAGTAGAGAATTCATGAGAAACACCTGAGAAACGAACTGAGGTAATTGCGTAACCTTCTAATGAAGAAAGCAGAATTCTTCTTAATGAGTTACCTATAGTAACACCAAAGCCAGGTTCCAAGGGACGAAATTCAAACGTACCATCGAAATCTGTTGATTTCTGCATAATAACTTTATCGGGTTTCTGAAATGCTAAGATTGCCATTTATTTTGCCTTATGTTTATCGTTAATATTTGGATAAAACAACTAATTGCCGGTTAATAAACCAGCAATTAATTATTCATCATTATTTAGAGTACAATTCGACGATTAAGTTTTCCTTAATGTTTTCTGGAATACTTTCACGCTCTGGAAAATGTAAGAATTTACCTGAAAGAGATTTTGCATCCCATTCTAACCAGTTGTACTTATTTATCATTCGGCCAGCAACTGAATGAGCAATAGATTCTAAAGTTTTAGATTTCTCTCTAACTTCAACAACATCTCCAGCTCTTAAAGTATAAGATGGGATGTTAACTACTTCACCGTTAACTAGTATGTGTCTGTGTGAAACCAACTGACGAGCTCCAGATCTTGTGGTTGCAATACCTAAACGGTAAACAGCATTATCTAATCTCGCTTCTAAAAGTTGTAATAAGTTTGTTCCTGTAATACCTTCTTTTGAAGATGCTTTTTTGAACAAGTTAGAGAATTGCTTCTCTAATACACCATAAGTGTATTTTACTTTTTGCTTCTCTTGTAACTGAGTTGCGTATTCAGACTGCTTTCCTCTTCTTTTAGAAGCACCATGCTGTCCAGGAGGATAATTTTTTCTATCTAAAGCCTTATCAGGACCAAAAATTGGTTCTCTGAATTTACGGGCTATCTTTGATTTTGGACCTGTATATCTTGCCATTGTTTTGTAATTAAAGTATCAAGCAGCCTTGAGCTGTAGAATCTTATCTTTAAAAATTAATTATTAAACTCTTCTTCTTTTAGGAGGACGACATCCATTGTGTGGAAGTGGAGTAATATCTTTTATAGTTGTTACTTCCAATCCCGAATTTTGCAAAGTACGAATTGCTGATTCACGACCAGAACCTGGACCTTTCACAAAAACCTCAACTTTACGCAATCCTAAATCATGTGCAACTTTACCGCAATCAATTGCAGCTTGAGAAGCAGCATATGGAGTGTTCTTCTTAGAACCTTTGAATCCTTGCTTACCAGCAGATGACCATGAAATGGTTTGTCCCTGATTATTGGTAAGAGTGATGATAATGTTATTAAACGTAGCGTTAATGTGTGCCTGACCAACTGGTTCAACAACTACAATACGCTTTTTAGTAACTTTTTTTGACTTAGCCATTTTTTACTATCAGTTATTATTTAGTAGCCTTTTTCTTGTTCGCAACAGTTTTTCTCTTTCCTTTACGAGTACGAGAATTGTTTTTTGTTCTCTGTCCGCGTAATGGTAATCCTTTCCTGTGACGTAATCCTCTGTAACATCCTATATCCATCAAACGTTTGATGTTTAACTGAACTTCAGAGCGAAGTTGACCTTCTACTTTGATAGATTCATTGATGATGTTACGGATCGCTGTTAACTCTTCATCGGTCCATTCTTGAACTTTTTTATCTACGTTGATACCTGCTTGTCCTAAAATAGACTGAGCAGTACTTTTACCAATACCGTAAATATAAGTAAGGCCGATCTCTCCTCTTTTGTTTTTTGGTAAATCTATACCTGCTATCCTTGCCATTTATTCTTTGTTGATAGTTTAACTAATTAACCTTGACGCTGCTTATATTTTGGATTTTTTTTGTTGATTACGTATAATTTACCTTTTCTACGAATCACCTTACAATCAGCACTGCGTTTTTTGATGGATGCTCTAACTTTCATTTTTATTTATACCTATAAGTTATCCTGCCTTTGGTGAGATCATATGGAGACATCTCCAACTTCACACGGTCTCCTGGTAAAATTTTAATGTAATGCATTCTCATTTTACCTGAAATGTGAGCTATAATCTCGTGACCATTCTCTAATTCAACACGAAACATTGCATTTGATAACGCTTCTTTAATAATTCCGTCTTGCTCTATAGAGGATTGTTTGGCCATATTTATTTGATTTTTACTTAATTAGCACCGCTAAAGCGGGTCGCAAAATTAAATAAAAAAAATTATATTATTATACTTTATTTAAAACTTCTTCAATATATTCAAAAGTAGAGAGAATATCTGCCTTACCTTTCTTAATTGCTATCGTATGTTCAAAATGAGCAGATGTCTTTTTATCTACTGTAGATACAGTCCAACCATCTTCCCAGAATTTAACTCCGGCTCTTCCAGCATTAATCATTGGCTCTATAGCGATGACCATCCCCTCTTCTAATTTTATTCCTGATCCACGCTTACCGTAATTAGGAACTTCTGGCTTTTCATGTAAGTTTTTTCCAACTCCATGACCAACAAGCTCTTTTACAACTCCGTATCCATGTTTTTCAGCATGCTCTTGAACAGCATAACCAATATCACCAATCCTATTACCCACTACTGCTTTATCAATTCCTAACTGAAGGCATTCCTTAGTAACCTCTAACAATTTTTTAGATTCTTCACTAACTTCACCAATAGCGAATGTGTATGCCGAATCTCCAAAATAACCGTTTTTAACTACACCACAATCAATAGAAACAATATCACCTTCTCTTAATTCGTACTTACTTGGAAAACCATGTACAACTTGATCGTTTAGGGAAATACATAGTGTGTATGGAAATCCATTATAATTAAGAAAACCCGGAATAGCATTATTATCTCTAATAAACTCTTCTGCAATTTTATTTAGATAATTTGTGGTTACTCCTTCTTTAAGAACCTTTGCTACTTCTGCATGAGTCTTAGAAACTAAAAGAGAACTTATTCTAATTAATTCTATCTCTTCAGAAGTCTTATAAATTATCTTAGGCATAGCTACTAAAATGCTGCACCTGTACCCGAATCAGATGTAACCGCTGGATTACGACCTTTAATTCTACCAGTTTTCATTAAACCATCATAATGACGCATTAATAAATAACTTTCTACTTGTTGTAAAGTATCTAATACTACAGCAACTAAAATCAATAAGGAAGTTCCTCCAAAGAAATGAGCAAACTGAGAGTTTACACCTGCAACGATAGCTAATGATGGTAAAATTGCAATAATTGCTAAAAATATAGATCCAGGAAAAGTAATTCTGGAAATAATTCCATCTATAAAATCAGCTGTTGTTTTACCTGGCTTAATACCTGGAACAAAACCACCATTTTTCTTCATGTCATCAGACATTTGATTAGGATTGATCGTAATTGCAGTATAAAAGAAAGTAAACAAAATGATTAATATAGCAAAAGTTACGTTGTATGCCACCGAAGTATAATCACTAAAAGAGGCTAATAATGAAGACTGTGCGTTAGGGAAAAACTGTCCAATAGTAGATGGTATAAACATAATTGCCTGAGCAAATATGATTGGCATTACACCGGCTGCGTTTAGTTTTAATGGAATGTATTGTCTAACTCCTCCATATTGCTTATTACCAACTATCTTTTTTGCATATTGAACAGGTATTTTCCTAGTACCCTGAATAATTAATACCGTAAACATTACCACAGCAAATAGTGCTACAAACTCAATAAAAAAAGCGATTAAACCACCTTGTCCGTTTTGTCTGCTTACAAATTCGGCACCAATACCGTAAGGTAATTGAGCGATAATACCTACCATAATTAGTAAAGAAATACCATTTCCAATTCCTTTATCCGTTATTTTTTCGCCCATCCACATCACAAACATAGTACCTGCTGTTAAAATAACCATTGAAGAAATGGTAAATAATGGATCACCAAATAATCTTGCATCAGGTGCAATTTGTGATTTTACGTAACCAATTGCTTGCAAAGCTGTAATACCAATTGTTAAATATCTGGTAATTTGATTGATTTTCTTTCGTCCACTTTCACCTTCTTTCTGCATTTTTTGGAAATAAGGAACCGCTATACCCAACAACTGCACTACAATAGAGGCAGAAATATATGGCATAACACCTAACGCAAAAATTGAAGCTCTTGAAAAAGACCCCCCTGCAAACATATTCAGTAATCCTAATAATCCTTCTTTAGCTTCACCCTCTTGTAAGGAGTTAGGATCAACACCAGGAAGAACAATAAAAGAACCAATTCTATATACTAAAAGAATTAAGAGAGTGTATAAAATACGCCCTCTTAATTCCTCGATTTTCCAAATATTGGATAAAGTTGTAAACAGCTTCTTCATTAATTATAATTTAGCAACAGAACCACCTAAAGCCTCAATAGCCTTTTGAGCTGTAACTGTAAAAGCATGAGCCTTAATGTCTAATTTAGCTTTGATTTCTCCTCGTCCTAAGATTTTTATTAAATCATTTTTAGATACCAAACCATGCTCTTTCATGGTTTCAAAATCTATGACGCTCAAATTGAATTTTTCGGCTAAGTTTTGTAAAACATCAAGGTTAACACCTACATATTCTATTCTGTTCGGATTTTTAAATCCAACCTTAGGCACACGGCGTTGTAATGGCATTTGCCCACCTTCAAAACCAACTTTTGATTTATAACCTGAACGAGAACCCGCTCCTTTATGACCACGTGTTGATGTACCACCACGACCAGAACCGGTACCACGACCAATTCTTTTTCTATTTTTTGTTGAACCTTCTGCAGGTTTTAAGTTACTTAAATTCATGGTAATTATACTTTTTCTATGGCTACCAAATGATTTACTTTCTTCACCATTCCAATGATTGCTGGATTAGCTTCTACTTCTACGCTCTGGCTGATTTTAGTTAAACCTAAAGCCTGCATAGTTCTTTTTTGGCGTAAACTTCTGTCGATAACGCTCTTAATCTGGGTTATTTTTATCTTAGCCATCTTCTTAACCGTTAAAAACTTTACTTAATGAAACACCTCTTTGTTGAGCAACTGCATGAGCATCTCTTAATTGAGATAAAGCTGAAATAGTTGCCTTTACCACGTTGTGTGGATTAGAAGAACCTTTAGATTTAGCAAGTACGTTATGAATACCAGCAGATTCTAATACCGCTCTCATCGCACCACCAGCAATTACTCCTGTACCATTTGCAGCAGGCTTCAAGAAAACAAAACCTCCTGAAAATTTACCAATTTGCTCATGCGGAATGGTATTATTAATAATAGGCACTTTAACCAAATTCTTTTTTGCATCATCAATTCCTTTAGCAATTGCTTCAGTAACCTCTTTTGCTTTACCTAAACCGTAACC